>NZ_JBMNDR010000048.1:0-72161 GCF_052543235.1 Streptomyces sp. SAS_272
GTCAGGGGCGGCCGCCCGTTCGCCGGCCTGTGCCGACTCTGGCTCGTCGTGGACGCGTCGGATCAGCGCTCTTCTTCCAGGGCGGACGCCGGAACGGTAGTCAGTCGCTCCGTCTCGTCCTGTATCTCAGCGGCGATCTTCTTGAGTTCCGGCTCGAACTTGCGGCCGTGGTGGGCGCAGAAGAGCAGTTCTCCGCCGCTGAGCAGCACGACGCGTACGTACGCCTGGGCGCCGCAGCGGTCGCAGCGGTCAGCGGCCGTCATCGGGCTCGCGGGGGTCAGAACAGTAGTCACGTCGCCTCTTCTCTAGCTCGACGAGCTGTCGTACCAGGGTCAACATCCAACCAGCCCCAAAACGTTCCCGCTCGTGGCTTGTCCTCGAAAAAATCTTTCCGAGGTGGCCGTCTGCTGCCGGTTTGGCGGCGAATGTGCCGTATTGCGTGGTCTGTAATGCTTACGGTTTCGCACTGTCGGTCGTGGTTCGATCCTCCCGGCTGGCTTGCCGGTTTGTTCATGAGGACGTGCCCGGAGCCTAAATGGTTCATGCCCCGAAGGGAACGTGATATGTACTTCACTCCAACGAGGGATCGAACACGCATGCGACGCTGGACTAGTCTGAGTTTCGGGCGAGGGTGGCGTTACAACGGCTCTACCAGGCCTCGGTACCCTCTTGGCGGCTACCCGAGCCGCGCCCTTACCCAGAAGGGCCCCAAGTGAAATTCAGCGAGGAGCGAACCGCGTGACCGCCGAAACGTCCGTGCCGTCCACAGCGCTGCTGGCAGGAGCAGACCGGGACGGTTCCAACTACACCGCGCGGCACCTGCTCGTCCTCGAGGGCCTCGAGGCCGTGCGGAAGCGCCCGGGCATGTACATCGGCTCGACCGACAGTCGCGGCCTGATGCACTGCCTGTGGGAGATCATCGACAACTCCGTCGATGAGGCCCTGGGCGGGTACTGCGACCACATCGAGGTGATCCTCCACGACGACGCCTCGGTGGAGGTCCGTGACAACGGCCGGGGCATCCCCGTCGACGTCGAGCCCAAGACCGGTCTGTCCGGCGTCGAGGTCGTCATGACCAAGCTGCACGCCGGCGGCAAGTTCGGCGGCGGTTCCTACGCCGCCTCCGGCGGTCTGCACGGCGTCGGCGCCTCCGTCGTCAACGCCCTGTCCGCCCGGCTCGACGTCGAGGTGGACCGAGGGGGCCACACGCACGCGATCGGCTTCCGGCGCGGAGTCCCCGGCGCCTTCGCCGCGGACGGCCCCGACGCCAAGTTCGAACCGGGAGGCCTGCGCAAGGTCAAGCGGGTCGCCAAGAACCGCACCGGCACGCGCGTGCGGTACTGGGCCGACCGGCAGATCTTCCTCAAGGACGCGAAGCTCTCCCTGGAGCACCTGCACGGCCGCGCCCGCCAGACCGCCTTCCTGGTCCCCGGCCTGACCATCGTCGTCCGCGACGAGTACGGTCTCGGCGACGGCGGCAGCAAGGGTGAGGAGTCCTTCCGCTTCGACGGCGGCATCAGCGAGTTCTGCGAGTACCTGGCCACCGACAAGCCGGTCTGCGACGTCCTCCGCTTCACCGGGCAGGGCACCTTCAAGGAGACGGTGCCGGTCCTGGACGAGCACGGGCAGATGACGCCGACCGAGGTCACCCGCGAGCTCGGGGTCGACGTGGCGCTGCGCTGGGGCACCGGCTATGACACGAACCTCAGGTCGTTCGTCAACATCATCGCCACGCCCAAGGGCGGCACGCATGTGGCCGGATTCGAGCAAGCCGTCGCCAAGACGATGAACGAGGTGCTGCGCGCCAAGAAACTGCTGCGCGTCGCCGAGGACGACATCGTCAAGGACGACGCCCTGGAGGGCCTGACCGCCGTCGTCACGGTACGTCTGGCCGAACCCCAGTTCGAGGGTCAGACGAAGGAGGTCCTCGGCACCTCGGCCGCGCGGCGCATCGTGAACACCGTGATCTCCCGCGAACTCAAGGCGTTCCTGACCTCGACCAAGCGCGACGCCGCGGCACAGGCCAGGGTCGTGATGGAGAAGGCG
Source organism: Streptomyces sp. SAS_272 (assembly GCF_052543235.1). Taxonomy (NCBI): domain Bacteria; kingdom Bacillati; phylum Actinomycetota; class Actinomycetes; order Kitasatosporales; family Streptomycetaceae; genus Streptomyces; species Streptomyces sp. SAS_272. Next base: position 2,047 of record NZ_JBMNDR010000048.1, read on the forward strand.
GTGGCCGCCGCGCGGACGCGCATCGCGGCCCGGCAGCACAAGGACGCGCAGCGTCGCAAGACGGCGCTGGAGTCCTCGTCGCTGCCCGCGAAGCTGGCCGACTGCCGCAGCGACGACGTCGAGCGCAGCGAACTGTTCATCGTCGAGGGGGACTCGGCGCTCGGCACCGCGAAGCTCGCCCGGAACTCCGAGTTCCAGGCGCTGCTGCCGATCCGGGGCAAGATCCTCAACGTCCAGAAGTCGTCCGTGACGGACATGCTCAAGAACGCCGAGTGCGGCGCGATCATCCAGGTCATAGGGGCCGGTTCCGGGCGGACGTTCGACATCGACGCGGCCCGTTACGGCAAGATCATCATGATGACGGACGCCGATGTGGACGGTTCCCACATCCGCACCCTGCTCCTGACGCTGTTCCACCGCTACATGCGGCCCATGGTCGAGGCCGGCCGGGTGTTCGCCGCGGTTCCGCCGCTGCACCGCATCGAGCTCGTCCAGCCCAGGAAGGGCCAGGACAAGTACGTGTACACGTACTCGGACCGTGAGCTGCGCGACAAGCTGATGGAGTTCCAGAGCAAGGGCGTCCGGTACAAGGACTCCATCCAGCGCTACAAGGGTCTCGGCGAGATGGACGCCGACCAGCTGGCCGAGACCACGATGGATCCGCGTCACCGCACCCTGCGGCGTATCAACCTCTCCGACCTCGACTCGGCCGAGCAGGTGTTCGATCTGCTCATGGGCAACGACGTGGCCCCGCGCAAGGAGTTCATCTCCAGCTCGGCCGCGACGCTGGACCGGTCGCGCATCGACGCGTGACCCCCGCGTCCGCGAGGACGCACCCGGTTCGAGCAGCGCCAACACGGGGCTGACCCGGGCTTCTCCACCCTCAGGTGGAGAAGCCCGGCCCGCAGGGTTCCACCCATGATCCACCCTGGCTCCGATCTGCGGGCCGGCGTGTTTCCGTAGCGTCGAAGGCGTCGGCAGCGCTGGCTGCCGGCCTCCCCTTTCCGCTCACGGAGGCTGTGATGTCCGGACTCCTCAACGCGATGGCGATCGCGGCAGTGATCGTTCTCGTGATCGTTCGGCAGTTCCGGGCCGGCCGTGTGGAAGCGGATCGGCGATGGTGGCTCCTGCCCGGCATCCTGGCGATCGCCGCGCTGCGCGAGCCCGACCTTCTCGACGCTCGCCACTCCACCACGTCCGTCCTGGTCCTCGGCGCCGAACTGATCGTCGGCCTGGCCATGGGGGCCGCCTGGGCCCGGACCACCCGCATGTGGGTCGAGGCGGACGGCTCGGTGTGGAGCAAGAGCACGAAGGCGAGCGCGGCCGTGTGGCTCGCCGGCATCGCCCTGCGGTTCGGCCTCTTCGGACTCGGCGCGCTGACGGGCGTCCACCAGCACGGTTCGGCCCTGATACTGGGGCTCGCGGCCACCCTGCTGGTGCGCTCCGGGCTCCTGGCCCGGCGGGCGCAGACCCTGTTCAGGCCCGCCCCGGCGCAGGTCACGGCTTACGGTGACCGCGTGCCCCGGTCCGCGAGGAAGGAGCGCGTGTGACGGAGAACGTCTGGACCCGCTGGCCGTCGCGAGAGGCGCTGAGCCCCCAGGCGATCACCCGGCCCAGGCGGCTGCTCGCCTGGGGAGTGCGGCTGCTGGTGCTCGTCGCGCTGGTGTGGGGCGCCCTCCACGACAGCCGCGTCCACGGGTGGGCCGGGGTCGCCGGGGCGGTCGGGCTGCTCGTGGCCGGGGGGCTCGCGTGGGCACTGTTCCGGACCACGCTGGAGCACCGGCTGTGGCCCTCCCTCGCCCTCCTCCTCGCGCTGCTGCTCCTGGCCGCCGGGGCCGAGGCCGCCGGACTGCGATCTCCGGCCGTGGTCCTGTGCTGTGGCGGCGCCGTCGTGGCTCTGGAGCGGCTGCCCCTGGCCGCCGCCGTGCCCGTCGCCTCGGTCGGTTTCGCCGCCTTCGCCGTGTTCGACGACGACCGGGGGACGGTCTCCGCCTCCGTCATCGCGGGCATGGCCCTCGCCGGCTACGCGCTGCGGCTCGACGCCGAGGCCAGAGGCGCAGCACAGCGCCTGCTCGCCCAGGAGCGGGCGGCCCGCGCGGCCGAGGCCGAGTCCGCCGCGCTCGCGGAGCGGGCCCGCATCGCCCGGGAGATCCACGACGTGCTCGCCCACAGTCTCTCGGCGCAGCTGGTGCACCTGGAGGCGGCCCGGCTGCTGATCGAGCGGGGCGCGGACCGCGAACAGATCCTCGAACGGGTGGTGGCGGCACGCGGCATGGCCCGCGACGGTCTCGAGGAGACCCGGCATTCGCTCTCCGCGCTGCGCGGTGAGACGACACCGCTGGAGGAGTTCCTCACCGGCCTCGTCGGCGCGTCCGACGGCGCCGAGGTCACGGTCGCCGGCGAACGCGTACCACTGCCGGTCGAGGCCTCCCAGGCCGTGCGCAGGGTCGCCCAGGAAGCGCTGACGAACGTGCGCAAGCACGCACCGGGCGCGAAGGTGAGCGTGCGGCTCGAATACCGTCCGCACGAAGTCACTCTGGACGTGCGGGACTCGGGCGGCTCGCCGGGCGAACTCGCCGAGGCCGGAGGCGGGTACGGTCTGCTGGGTATGCGTGAGCGCGCCGAGCTGCTGGGCGGCTCGCTCACCGCAGGGCCGCACGAGGAAGGGTTCGTGGTGACGCTGAGGGTGCCCGTATGACCGGGGAGCCGGAGAAGCCCGCCAGGGTGGTGGTCGCGGACGATCAGACCGTCGTCAGAGAAGGCATCGTGATGCTGCTCGGGCTGCTGCCGGGAGTCGAGGTCGTGGGCGCCGCGGGAGACGGCGACGAAGCGGTGCGGCTCGTCGCCGAACTCGCCCCCGACGTGGTGCTGATGGACCTGCGCATGCCCCGCTGTGACGGTGTGGAGGCGACTCGGCGCATCACGGAGAGGTATCCCGGCACCCAGGTCGTGGTACTCACCACGTACGCGGACGACGACTCCCTGTTCCCGGCGCTCAGGGCCGGAGCGCGGGGATACCTCACGAAGGACGCCGGCGGGGACGAGATCGTGCGGGCCGTGCGCAGTGTGCTGTCCGGGGACGCCGGCCTGTCGCCGAGTGTCCAGCGCAGGCTGCTGGAGCGGCTGTCGGCGCCCGAACCCGAGCCGACGGGGCCCGCCGTCGCGCCCGACGGGCTCACCAGCCGGGAGGCGGAGGTTCTGGTGCTGATCGCCGAAGGCCTCAGCAACCCGCAGATCGCCCGCAGGCTGAGCGTGTCCATCGCCACGGTGAAGACGCACATCAACAACATGTTCTCCAAGACGGGACTCAAGGACCGTGCTCAGGCGGTCAGTTATGCGTACCGGAAAGGGCTGGTGCGGCCGCCCGCAGCTGGATCGGCCTGATGGTCACCTGATGGAGTGAAGTGTGCGGGGAAGAAGAGTCACGGATCTTCCCGTTCTGTCCATCCTTGGGCATGCAGTCAAGCAACGGTTGCGTCCGCACCGGCGGGGACGATCCCGAGACCGGCGGCGCCACGCCCCATGCGCGCGAGCCCCATCGAAGCCAGGAGCAGGCGTACCCGGAAGCGACGGGAGAGGTGCGCTACGACGACCCGTGGTACGAGGCGCTCGCCTCGGGCTGGGGCGAGTCGGCCGCGGTGAGCGTGCCCCCGACCCAGATTCCGGCGGCGCGCGCGACCGGTGCCGCGGCGACAGCCGAGATCTACCTCCAGGTGCAGCGCAGTCCGGCATTCCAGGAGGTGCGCAGCCGGTATCGGAGGTTCGTCGCGCCCGCCGCCGTCGGGTTCTTCGTCTGGTACGTGGCGTACGTCGTGACGGCGACGACCGCGCCCGAACTCATGGCGCGACCGGTGGTGGGAGCGGTGAACGTGGCGCTGCTCGCCGGGCTGGGACAGTTCCTGAGCACGTTCCTGCTCACCTGGGCCTACGCGCGGCACGCACGGCTGCGCCGCGACCGTGCGGCGCTCGAACTGCGCTGGGACACCCAGGAACTGACCCGCGGAGCCCGCGGCGGTGCGTCGTGACCGGCAACCACCAGACGCTCGCGTTGATGCTGTTCAGCGTCTTCGTCGCGGTGACCTTGGGGATCACCACCTGGGTGAGCCGCAACCGGCATGGTTCTGCGGAGGAGTTCTACGCCGGCGGGCGGCTGTTCTCCCCCATGGAGAATGGTTTTGCCATCGCCGGCGACTACATGTCGGCCGCTTCTTTCCTCGGAATCTCCGGACTGATCGCGCTCTTCGGCTACGACGGCCTGCTGTACTCGGTGGGCTTCCTCGTGGCCTGGCTGGTGGTGCTGTTCCTGGTGGCCGAACTGGTGCGCAACTGCGGCCGGTTCACCCTGGCCGACGTGGTCGCGGCGCGGATGAGGGAGCGGCCGGTCCGGATCGCGGCGGGAACCTCCTCGGTCACCGTGTCCGTTCTCTATCTGGTGGCGCAGATGGTCGGCGCGGGCAGCCTGGTCGCGCTGCTCCTCGGAGACACGGGGGAGGCGGCCCGGTCCTGGGCCGTCATCGGAGTGGGTGCGCTCATGGTCGTCTACGTGTCGCTGGGAGGGATGCGGGCCACGACGTGGATCCAGATCGTCAAGGCGGTTCTGCTGCTGGGCGGCACCGTCACACTCACCGTGCTCGTCCTCGTGCGCTTCCACGGCGACTTCGACCAGCTGCTGCGCACGGCCGCCGAGCGCAGCGGGCACGGCGACGCCTTCCTGGCGCCCGGGCTGAAGTACGGCGGGGACTGGACGGCGCGCTTCGACTTCATGAGCCTCGGTCTCGCGCTGGTGCTGGGCACGGCGGGGCTGCCGCACATCCTGTCCCGCTTCTACACCGTGCCGACCGCGCAGGCCGCCCGGCGGTCGGTCGTCTGGTCGATCGGGCTCATCGGCGGCTTCTATCTGATGACGATCGTGCTGGGCTTCGGCGCGGCGGCGATCGTCGGCCCGGACGCGGTCCGCGGCTCGAATGCGTCCGGGAACACGGCGGTGCCCCTGCTGGCCCTCGATCTGGGCGGCGGCCCCGACTCAACCGGCGGCACCGTCCTGTTCGCCGTGGTGGCGGCCGTCGCCTTCGCCACGATCCTCGCGGTCGTCGCCGGGATCACGCTGGCCTCCTCGGCGTCGGTGGCGCACGACCTCTACGCCTCCCTGCGTCGCCGGCGCTCCCGGCCCCGCAGCGAGGTGGCCGTGGCGCGGGTCGCCGCCGTCGGAGTCGGAGCGGTCGCGATCGCCCTCGGCCTCTTGGCCCGTGACCTCAACGTCGCCTTCCTGGTCGGACTCGCGTTCGCCGTCGCGGCCTCCGCGAACCTGCCCGTCCTGCTGTACTCGCTGTTCTGGCGGGGCTTCACCACGCGGGGCGCCGTGTGGGCGGTGTACGGCGGGCTGATTCCGGCCCTGGCGCTCGTGGTGTTGTCGCCGGTGGTGTCGGGCAGCCCGGGGGCCCTCTTCCCGGCGGTGGACTTCCAGTACTTCCCGCTGGAGAACCCCGGCCTGGTCTCGATTCCGCTGGGCTTCCTGGCGGGCTGGCTGGGCACGGTCACGTCGGCCGAGGTCGCGGACGAGGCCAAGCACGCGGAGGCCGAGGTGCGGTCGCTGACCGGGGCGGGCGCGGCGTAACGACCGGGCGTGGGGAGCGAGGCGGCCGGAGCTGTGCCGTGCGCCGTCGTACCGCAGCACAAGGGCCCGGGCCGGTCTACGGAGCGACCCACGCGTACCGGTGCTCGGGGCGGCCGGTGTCGCCGTACTTGAGGGAGAGGTGCAGCCGGCCGGCCTGCTCGAGGTGGCGCAGGTAGCGCTGGGCGGTGGAGCGGCTCAGGCCGGTCTCGGCGGCGACCTCGTGGGCCGAGAGCGGATGGTCGGCGCGGTGCAGCACTGCGCAGATCAGGTCGGTGGTGGGTTCCGAGTGCCCGCTGGGCAGGCCGGGGGACGGGGGCGCGGGCGTGGTGCGCAGCGCACTGAAGATCCGGTCCACCTGGTCCTGACCGGCGACCCCCTGGCCACCGACCCGGTCCACCGTGCGGCGCAGGGCGGCGTACGAGTCGAGGCGGGTGCGCAGCGCCGCGAAGGTGAACGGTTTGACCAGGTAGTGCAGGGCGCCCAGCCGCATCGCGGTCTGCACCGTCGCGACGTCGCCGGCCGCTGTGATCATGATGACGTCCGTGCCGTGGCCCTGCTCCCTCATGCGGTGGACGAGTTCCAGCCCGGTTCCGTCGGGAAGGTAGTGGTCGAGCAGGACAAGGTCGATCCCTCCGCGCTGCACCGAGGCGAGCCCCTGGGCGGCGCTGTGCGCGCGGGCGGCGACCCGGAAGCCGGGAACCTTCCCCACGTATTTGGCGTTGATCTCGGCGACACGGAAGTCGTCGTCCACCACCAGGACGTCAATCATCGGGCCTCTCTCCGTCAAGGCCAGGCGGGCGATGTGCCCGTGTTTCGGCTTCGTTGTTCTAGCGTGCTCTAAACGAGCACAACAGGTCCTTGCAAGCAAAAGAAGCGCATGCGCCCAGAAGGCTGCTCCAGCTCCGCCGCTCGCCTCTACCGTCCCCGGCCATGAGCGCACACACCAGCCCCGCCATCGAGCTGCGGGGTGCGAGCAAGGTCTTCAGGACCCCGTCGGGGGTCCCGCACACCGCGGTGCGGGACCTCGACCTCACCGTCGCACGCGGTGAGTTCGTGGCCGTCGTCGGACCGACGGGCTGCGGTAAATCGACCACATTGACCCTGGTCAGCGGGCTGGAAGAGCCCACCCGGGGCGAGGTGCTGGTCACCGGTCGGTCCGTGAGCGGCGTCGGCGACAAGGTCGGCTTCGTCTTCCAGCAGGACGCGACCTTCCCGTGGCGTACGGTCCTGTCCAACGTCATGGCCGGGCCCCGTTTCCGCGGTGTGCCCAAGGCGGAGGCGAAACGCAGGGCCCGTGAGTGGCTGGACCGGGTGGGACTCGCCGCCTTCGAGGACCGCTATCCGCATCAGCTCTCCGGTGGCCAGCGCAAACGCGTCGCCCTTGCCGCGACCTTCGTCAACGACCCCGAGATCCTGCTCATGGACGAGCCGTTCTCGGCGCTCGACGTGCAGACCAGGGCCCTGATGTCGGACGAGCTCCTCGAACTGTGGGAGGGCACCGGCGCGTCCGTCGTGTTCGTCACCCACGACCTGGAGGAGTCCATCGCGCTGGCCGACAGGGTCGTCGTGATGACCGCCGGTCCCGCCACCGTGAAGCAGGTCTTCGACATCGACCTGCCGCGGCCGCGCAAGGTCGAGTCGGTGCGCCTGGAGCCGCGGTTCATCGAGATCTACCGCGAGATCTGGGAGTCCCTCGGCGAAGAGGTCCGCATCACCCGCGAAAGAGGTGCCGCACATGTCGCCTGACGTTCTCAGCACGCCGGTCGTCGACACGGCGAAGGTGCCGCCGGACCGCGCCCACTCTCGCGCGCGCGCCGCACGCAGGCGCAAGGTCGTCGTGATGGCCTCGAGAGCACTGCTCCTGGTGGCGGTGCTCGGTCTGTGGGAGGCGCTCTCCCGGGCCGAGGTCATCGATCCGTTCAACTTTTCGATGCCCACGAAGATCTGGGACCAGATCTACACCTGGGTAACGCACGGAACCGCTCTCGGTTCACTGGGCGAGCAGATCTGGTACACGCTCCACGAGGCACTGCTGGGCTGGGTCTTCGGTGTGGCCGCGGGCGTGGTGTGCGGGATCGCACTCGGGCGGATCGCCTTCCTCGCCGACGTCCTCGGTCCGTACATCAAGGTGCTCAACTCCATACCGAGGATCGTGCTGGCCCCGATCTTCGTGATCTGGTTCGGCCTCGGCCCGGCCTCCAAGGTCGCCTCGGCCGTCGTCCTGGTGTTCTTCCCGGTCTTCTTCAACGCCTTCCAGGGCGCTCGCGAGGTCGACCGCAACCTCGTCGCCAACGCCCGCATCCTCGGCGCGAGCGACCGCAGGGTGACCCTTCAGGTGGTCATCCCGTCCGCCACCTCCTGGATCTTCACCAGCCTGCATGTCAGCTTCGGCTTCGCCCTCATCGGCGCCATCGTCGGCGAGTACATCGGCGCGACCAAGGGCATCGGCCTCCTTGTCGCGCAGTCGCAGGGCACGTTCAACGCGGCCGGCGTGTACGCCGCCATGGTCATCCTCGCCGCCGTCGCCCTGGTCGCCGAAGGGTTGCTGACCTTCGCAGAGAGCCGCATCTTCCGCTGGAAGCCGGCCGGCTCCGACAGCTGACCCCTCGTTGAACGATCCCTCCGAGAGCTTGGTCCTGCAGCCGGCCTCTCGTTGAACGATCCTCCGAGACTTTCGTCCCATCGCCGCACCCTCGGCACCGCCTTCTCACAAGGACGTGAACCCGCCATGCGCACTACCGTCAGATACTCGGCCCTGGCCGCCGCCGGCCTGCTCGCCCTCACCTCACTCACCGCCTGTGCCAACGACGCGGCGAGCACCGCGTCGACCGGCTCCGGCAGCAAGGGGGACGGCAAGGGGACGAACGTCAAGATCATGGTCGGCGGCCTGGACAAGGTCATCTACCTGCCGGCCATGCTCACCCAGCGGCTGGGTTACTTCGACGCCGAAGGGCTCGATGTCGAGCTGCTGAGCGAGCCGGCCGGGGTGCAGGCCGAGACCGCGCTCGTCTCGGGCCAGGTCCAGGGCGCCGTCGGCTTCTACGACCACACCCTCGACCTCCAGGTGAAGGGGAAGGACGTGGAGTCCGTCGTGCAGTTCTCGCATGCACCGGGCGAGGTGGAGATCGTCTCCGCCAAGGCGCAGGGCGACATCGACTCGCCCAAGGACTTCAAGGGCAGGAAGCTCGGCGTCACGGGCCTCGGCTCCTCCACCGACTTCCTCACCAAGTACCTCGCCGTCAAGAACGGCGTGAAGGTCAGCGACTTCACCCCGGTCGCCGTCGGCGCGGGACCGACCTTCATCGCGGCGCTCCAGCAGGGCTCCATCGACGCCGGGATGACCACCGACCCGACCGTGGCGACCGTCCTCGACAAGAAGGCCGGCAAGATCCTCGTCGACATGCGCACTCCGAAGGGCTCCGAGGAGGCGCTCGGCGGACCGTACCCGTCGTCGAGCCTGTACATGCAGACGGACTGGGTCAACGACCACAAGGACACCGTCCAGAAGCTGGCCAATGCATTCGTCAAGACGCTCAAGTGGATGTCCACCCACAGTGCGTCCGAGATCGCCGAGAAGATGCCGGCCGACTACTCGCAGGGCAACAAGCTGCTCTACTCGGTGGCCATAAAGAACACGCTGCCCATGTTCACCGTGGACGGTGTGATGCCCCAGAACGGGCCCGAGACCGTCGAGAAGGTCCTCAAGGCGTTCAACCCGACCATCAAGAACGCCGAGGTCGACCTGGACAAGACCTACACGACCGAGTTCGTCGCCAAGGCGACGGGCTGACGGCACAGCAGCCGACGGGCCTCGTCCGGAGGACCCTGCCCGTCAGGCGCGGGTCGCCCACACGTAACGGTGTTCCGGGCGGCCCGCGTCGCCGTACTTCAGGGTCAGCCGGGCCCTCCCCGTGCGCTCCAGGAGCTTCAGATAGCGCTGGGCGGTCTGCCGGCTCACCCCCGTCCGGTCGGCGATCTCCTGGGCTGACAGCGGCCCTTCGGCGTTCATCAGGGACTGCCGCACGAGTTCGGCGGTGGTGGGGGAGTGCCCCTTGGGCAGACCGGGCTCCGAGGGGGCGGACAGCGCGCCGAAGATGCGGTCGACGTCGGCCTGCTCGGCCTCGCCGCCGCCGTCGAGCGTGCGGCGCAGGTCGGCGTACGCCTCCAGCTTGCCGCGCAGACCGGCGAAGGCGAACGGCTTCACCAGGTACTGCAGTGCGCCCTGGCGCATCGCGGCCTGCACGGTCGAGACGTCCCGCGCGGCGGTCACCATGATCACGTCTGTCTGGTGGCCGCGCCGGCGCATCTCCTGGACGACCTCCAGCCCCGTGTCGTCCGGCAGATAGTGATCCAGCAGGACGAGATCCAGGTGCGGCAGCAGCTCCATCTGGCGCAGCGCGTCTGCGGCGCTGTGTGCCTCGCCGGCGACGTGGAAGCCCGGGACCTTCTCGACGTAGGCGGCGTTGACCCGGGCCACCCTGGTGTCGTCGTCCACGACCAGTACCTCGATCATCGTGTCTCCTCCTCGACGGCGCCGAGCGCCTGTGCGGCGGGCACGGGTTCCGGATGCCGCAGAGGTTCGGGAGGCCGCACGGGTTCGGGATCCGGCTCGGTCAGCGCCTCCGGCAGGACGATGGTGAACTCGGCGCCCCCGCCGGCCGCCTCGCCGACCGTGGCGCTGCCGCCCTGTCGTTCGGCGAGCCTGCGCACCAGCGAGAGCCCGATGCCGCGCTTGCCGTGCGCAGGCGGTTTCTTCGTCGACCAGCCCTCGGTGAAGATCGACTCACGATGTGCGTCGGGGATGCCGGGCCCGGTGTCCCGCACCCGCAGGACCGCAGTACGGCCCTCCGTCCGCAGCTCGACCTCCACGCGCGCGTGCGGAGTGCCCGCCACGGCGTCGAGCGCGTTGTCGACGAGGTTGCCGACGACCGTGACCAGCCCGCGCGGATCGATCAGCCGGTCCGGCAGCCGGGTCCGGTCGGAGACCCACAGGGCGACGCCCCGCTCGGCCGCGACGGTCGCCTTGCCGACCAGCAGGGCGGCGAGCAGAGCGTCCCCGATCTTCTCCGTCACCTGTTCAGCGGTGGCCCGGTGGTCGCCGACCACCTCCCCCACGAAGTCGACGGCGTCTTCGAACATCTCGAGTTCGAGCAGCCCGAGCAGGGTGTGCATGCGGTTGGCGTGCTCGTGGTCCTGGGCGCGCAGCGCGTCGATGAGACCGCGGGTCGAGTCGAGCTCCCGGCCGAGTTGTTCCAGCTCGGTGCGGTCGCGCAGGGTCGCCACGGCGCCGCCGTCGTCGGTGGGCATCCGGTTCACGACCAGGACGCGCTGGCCGCGTACGGCGATCAGGTCCGTGCCGGTCACCCGGCCGGCCAGGACGTCGGCTGTACGTCCCTCGCCGAGCGCCTCGTCGGGCGGCATGCCCACCGTCTCGTCCCCGATGCCGAGGAGACGCTGGGCCTCGTCGTTGAGCAGCCGGACGCGGCCGGCGCGGTCCAGGGCCACCACACCCTCCCGGATGCCGTGCAGCATCGCCTCGCGCTCGGAGAGCAGCGCGGAGATGTCCGAGAAGGCCAGGTCGCGGGTCTGCCGGTGGAGCCGCCGGGAGATGAGCCAGGCGGCCAGCGCCCCGACGGCGAGAGCACCTCCGGCGTAGGCGAACAGACCGGGGATGGCGTGGATGAGCCGGGCGCGCACGCTGTCGTACTCGATGCCGACCGAGACCGCGCCGATGATGGCGCCGTCGGCGTCGCGCAGGGGGACCTTGCCGCGGGCCGAGCGCCCCAGGGTGCCGCTGTCGATCTCCATGACGTCCTTGCCCGCCAGGGCCTGGCTCGGGTCCGTCGAGACATGGCCGCCGATCTGATCGAGGTCGGTGTGCGACCAGCGCGTGCCGTGGCGGTCCATCACCACGACGTACTCGGCGCCGCTGGCCTTGCGGATCTGTTCGGCCTCCCGCTGTACGGGGCCGTCGACCGACGGCCGCGTGCTCTGCAGATCCTCGGCGATCTGGGGCATCGCAGCGGTCGTCTGCGCGATGGCGAGGGCGCGGCGCATCGCCTGGTCGTCCAGCTGATTGCTGAGCGGAGCGAGGAAGAGTCCGGTCGCGAGCACCACGACACCCGCGGCGATCGCCAGCTGCATGAGCAGGACCTGCGAGAACATGCGCCGCGGCATTCCGAGGCGCAGCCGCCGGGCGGGGGGAGTGGGGCTCATACCCAAGACGGTACGTGGGCGGACCCGTGCAGCCGAAGGGGCGGGTGAGGTGGATCTCTTGACCGGCTCAAGAGGAAACGGTTCGGCCGAGCGCCTGCGGGGCGGCCCATGCCGCCCCGCCCCGTGCCGGGCTGAGCCGCCCCGCCCCGCCCCGTCCCGTGCCGGGCCGTCCCGTAAGGCAGGTCAACGTGCCGAGGCCGTGCCCGCCAGTTCGTGTACCGCCACCACGTCCATCCGCGCGGGCGCACCGAGGACCGCCGTGCCGCAGCTCTCCGGCCTCGGCGGCAGGGAGGCGCCCTGGGCCACGACGACCAGCCAGTGCCGTCCGTCCGTGTGCGCGACCGTCACCTCCCAGCGGGGTGCGTCACCGGTCGTGTGCACGACGCTCAGCACCTCGGCGGCGTCCTCGCCGGTCTCCGCGCGCACCGCAAGCTCCGCCGCCTGGCCGGGCCGCTCCCAGGCCGAGCTGCCCCGGCAGCCCTCCATGACGATCCGGTCCTCCCGGACGCCTCGCAGGACCTCCTTGACCGTGTGCGCCGCGGCCCGGCCGTACGCGTAGCCGTGCGGCAGGACGAGCAGGGTGGGGGAGAAGCGATGACCGCCCAGATGAGTGACCTCCCAGGCTCCGCGCACCCCTGATCCGGCGAGCTCCGCGGCCAGCGGACGGCCGAGCAGCGCACAGCAGCGGTCCCGTTTGCCGTTGGTGCAGACGAGGGCGAGCGGGTCGCCCGTGTGGGATGCGCCGCCCAGCACACTGTCGAACGTGTCGTGGTCGCCCCGGCCGAGCGCGGCGAAGTCGAGGTCCAGCAACCGGCGCGGGTCGTGGGTCGTGGCGCCGTGCAGCCACACCCGTCCGGGAACGGTGTGGGCCGCGTACACCTGTCGCCGGGCCGGTGCGCCGAAGTCCGCGTGGCGACCGGGCCGCCGGATGAGCGCGACACGCACGCCCGTGTTCCGCGCGGCGGCTTCCAGGGCGCGCCCCAGAACGGGGTCCAGGTGGCTCGAGACCAGTGCTCGGGCGCCCCAGGGACCGGGCTGTTCCAGGAGCAGCCAGGTGGTTGCCGTGGCCGCGGTTCCGGCGATGGGCTCGTCGAGGTCCCGCGAGACGGTTGCACACGTACTCACAGAGGTGAGCCTAACCTGAGTTGGCGCGAGACGACTGCCGGACGGGCTGGACGGCCGGACGGGCGGGACGCGCGGACGGGCCGGCGCCCGGACCCGCGCCCGGGCGACCGCGGGTCCGGTGGGGGCTGTCGGAGTGCGCGGCGCGACACCGCGCGGGTTGCCGGGGCGCCGACCCCGGACCGACGGAGCGGCATGGCGGCACGACGCACGGGCCGTCGTCGCGGCCCGGGGCGGGCGCGCCCGGCCTACTCCGCCGGCAGTGGCTGAGGCGGTTCGGGTCCCACGTAGTGGCCGCTCGGGCGCATCCTCAGGGGGCGTTCGCCGTACTCCTCCAGGGCATGGGCGATCCAGCCCGCCGTACGGGCCACGGCGAAGACCGTCTCGCCGGCCGAGGGCTCCATGCCGCAGGACACGGTGAACACGGCGAGGGCCAGGTCCACATTGGCGTGCAGCGGCGCGTGCCGGGCGGCAGTGGTGACGATGTCCCGGGCCGCGTCGAGGGCGGGCGCCGCCTCGGGGATGTCCTCCAGGAGCGCGAACAGGGCACGCGCGCGCGGGTCCTCGCGGCTGTACAGCGGGTGGCCGAGGCCGGGGATGCGGCGGCCGGCCCGCAGTTCCTCCGCGATCACGGGTCCGGCGCTGCCGAGGTCGAGCACCTCCAGCAGCATGCGATGGGCGAGCCCGCCGGCGGCGCCGTGCAGCGGTCCTTCGAGCACCCCCAGCCCCGCGGAGACGGCCGCGTAGGGGTGCGCCCGGGCGGAGGCGGCGACCCGCACCGCGAGCGTCGAGGCGGCCAGGTCGTGGTCGGCCAGCAGGCCGAGCGCCGTGTCGAGGACGTGCAGCCGCGCCTCTTCGGCGGGGCGTCCGCTGAGCCGTCCCCACAGGCGGCGGGCGAGCGAACCCTCGACGCGGCGGTCGTGCCGCCGCGGAGGCAGGGCGGCGACGAACGTGGGGATCAGGGTCCGCGCGGTGCCGAGAACGGCCTCCTCGGACAGGTCGTACCGCAGCGGGTCCACGGCTGCCGCCGCCACCGCGGCGACCCGCAGACGGTCGGTCGTGCCGGTGTGCTCCGGCAGCGCGTCGACGGCGCGGACGGCGGCCTCGACGGACTCCGCCGGCGCCGTGAAGGCGGCTCCCGGGCGCAGCCGCCCGGTCCACAGCCATTCGGCGACCTCCTCGTAGGAGTGCCGGAGGGCGAGCTCGACCGCGTCGACGCCGCGGTAGTAGTAGCGGTCGGCGTCGATCGACGTGAGGCGGGTGCGTACGGACAGCTCCGTCCCGGGCCTCGGGGCGCCGTCGGCCTCGCGCCTGCTGCGCCGGGCGAGAGCCTCGACCTCCCCGGCGTCGAAGGTGCTGCCCCGGCCCCCGGGGGCGCGCCGGCTGCCCAGCCGGCCGCGGCTGACGTACGCGTACACCGTCTCGGGCTTCACCCCGAGCAGTTCGGCGGCCTCTTTGGTGCTCAGCCGTCGTTCGGGGCGGCCGGGCCCGGGTTCCTGATCACGCATGGGGGCACCGTATCCACATCTCCTCGGGTTGATTCGATCAACGTTGACGGTGGTGGGACGGCGCGGGGCGGGAGTCCAGCACTGCGGCCCGAAGACGCGGAAGGTCCGGCACCGAGAGGTGCCGGACCGCAGGGCGCTCCTCAACCGGACCCGCCGTTCCGACGAGGCGCGTCGAGGACGAGGATCAGCTCCAGGGCGTTGTCACGCGTCGGGGATGTCGGACTTGGCGCGCACCAGCGTCTCCCGGGTGATGACGACGATGCGCTCGTAGTCGGCGCGGGACGCGTCGGACGGCAGTTCTCCGTCGAGCTTGTCGGTCATGTCCCGGCCGATCACGGCGAAGCTCCCGTCGGCCAACTCGAAGATGTCGGGGCAGTTCCCGCCTCCCGTGCTCCCCCGCTCGCAGGGGGGCACACCGATCCGACGGATGATCTGACTCACTGTTGGTTCCTCTGGCTTTCACGGGTGAACTTCGCTGAAGAGTGCGCGCACGGCGACTGCGGGGCGCGAAGGCCGCCCTGTGGGGCGCGTTCGTCATCCGGCGGCGTGAACGACGGACTTATGGGGTCGCCCTACGCGATCACGTGTGAGTCAACCCCAGCCGCGCCTGGGACAACGCACTACTTCATCCGTTTGTTATCGCCCGTCGGCGTGAAGCTCCCGGCGCGCGCCCTCAGTCGAGGGGTGGCTCGCCCACCACCCACCACTCGTCGATGTCCGCTTCCTCGAGCCGACGCAGGAGTTCGTCGACCATGCGCCCCAGACCCGCCTCGTCCGAATCGTCCGGAAGGGTGGCCCGCTGGCCTTGCGTCGCGTACCAGTACCCGCGCACGACCGGGTTCTGGAGCAGTCCCCGCATACGGCCGTGGAACTCCTCACGGCTGAGGTTTCCGATGCGGTAGTAGAACAGCAGGTTCGTGTAGAGCGCGTTCGCGAAGAGGTACTGCCGTCGTTGTTGCGCAGACGCCGGGGCCTCGAAGATGTCCAGCACCTCCGCCAGTTCGGGACTGTCGATGGCCTTGCTCAGAAGCTCCCAGTGCAACCGCTGCTGATGGGCGAGGTTGGTGTGGCGCTGGTCCCGGGCCGCCGTCTCGAGATGCTCGAGCCGTACACGCAGCGCGTCGAGGGTGTGCCGCTGAGCGGCCAGTGCGGCGAGGGCGCCCGCGGCCAGGCCGAGGCCCGCCGCGGCGACGGGGACGAGTCCCCGCGCCCGTGACTTCTGTGTGGCCATGTCAACCCCCGGATCAGGCGGCCGTGCGCCGGTCGTCGGGGTGCAGGTGGCGTGACGGGGACCGGCGAGCGGTGGGCGGCGCTTGCCGTCTCCCAGAGTGCCGAGCGGCTCTGATCGGCGGGGGAGGCGGAGGGGAGGCGCACGGAGGGAAGCGAGGGTCGCACGCCAGAGCGCCTTGTCTGACGTCTGCCCCGCGCGTGCTGCCGACAATCGTTCACTTCGCGGGCATTCACCCGGCTCGTATCCTGGGCGCGCAGTCAGTCCGCGTGTGTGCGCCGGAGCCGTGAGCCGGTGCACGCGCAGGTGTCAGAAAGGTCGCACGGTGGCACACAGTCCCGGTCCGCAGCAGATCCCGGTCGTCGTCCTCGCCGGATTCCTGGGGTCGGGGAAGACGACGCTGCTCAACCATCTCCTGCACCACAGCGGAGGCAGCCGGATCGGTGCGATCGTCAACGACTTCGGCGCCATCGAGATCGACGCCATGGCCGTGGCCGGCGCACTCGGCGACTCCACCGTCTCGCTCGGCAACGGCTGCCTGTGCTGTGCCGTCGACGCCGGCGAACTGGACGCCTACCTCGAGCGGCTGGCCCGGCCCGGCACCGGGATCGACGTCGTCGTGATCGAGGCCAGCGGCCTCGCCGAACCGCAGGAACTCGTCCGCATGGTGCTCGCCAGCGATCACCCGGGCATCGTTTACGGCGGGCTCGTCGAGGTCGTCGACGCGGCCGAGTTCGACGACACCCGGGCCAAGCACCCCGAGATCGACCGGCATGTCGCCCTCGCCGACCTCGTCGTCGTGAACAAGCTCGACCGCGCACCCGACCCCGAGCGCGTCCTCGGGCTCGTCCGCGGCCTCACCGACCGGGCCGCCGTCGTCCCGGCCACCCACGGCCGAGTGGACCCGGAGCTCCTCTTCGACTGCCGGCCGAGCGAGGAGCGCATCGGGCAGCTGTCCTTCGACGACCTGCACCGGCACGCCCGGCCGTACAACGCCGAGCCGGACGACGCCGAGCCGGACGACGCCGACGCCCACGGCACCGAGCCGCACGAGACCGGCGCGGGCGCGCACGGCGGGCACCTGCACGCCGGCTACGACAGTGTGTCCTTCGCCTCCGAGGTCCCCCTCGACCCGCGCCGGCTGATGCGGTTCCTCGACAGCAGGCCGGAAGGTCTCTACCGGATCAAGGGGTACGTCGACTTCGGCCCCCACGACCCGGTCAACCGTTACGCCGTGCACGCGGTCGGGCCGTTCCTGCGCTTCTATCCGGAACCCTGGCCCACCGCCGGCGCCCGCCTCACCCAGCTCGTGCTCATCGGCGCCGGCATCGACACCGCAGTCCTCGGCAAGGAACTCGAGGGCTGCCGCAGCGACGCCCCCCACGCCGACGAACACGGGATGTGGGGCGTCCTGCGCTTCGTCCAGAACCCCGACGACGACCTCTCCGAGGCGCTCTAGATCGGTCCCGCCACCACGCTCACCGTCTTCGCCAGCGACACGCCGGAGCCGTCGCGGCGCGGGTCGATCTCCGGCAGCTCGGCCGGCAGACCGTTCTTCTGGGCCGCCTTGGCCGGGACGGGGCCCGCCCAGGCCAGCGACAGGCAGTCCTCGCCCTTCAGGAACCGCTGGCAGCGCACACCGCCGGTGGCGCGGCCCTTGCGCGGATACTGGTCGAAGGGGGTCAGCTTGGCGGTCGTCTGGACGGAGTCGTCCAGCGTTCCCCGGGAGCCGGCGATGGTGAACACCACGGCCTCCACCGCCGGGTCCACGGCCGTGAACGAGATCACCTTCGCGCCCTCGGTGAGCTTGACGCCCGCCATACCGCCCGCCGGACGGCCCTGCGGACGCACCTGGGAAGCCTGGAAACGCAGCAGCTGGGCGTCGTCCGTGATGAAGACCAGGTCCTCGTCGCCGGTGCGCAGTTCGACGGCGCCGACGATCCGGTCCCCGTCCCTGAGGGCGATGACCTCCAGCTCGTCCTTGTTCGTCGGGTAGTCGGGCACGACCCGCTTGACGACGCCCTGCGCCGTGCCGATGGCCAGCCCGGGGGACGACTCGTCGAGCGTGGTCAGGCAGACCACCGTCTCGTCGCCCTCGAGGGACACGAACTCCGTCAGCGGGGCCCCGCCGGACAGGTTCGGCGCGGACGCCGTGTCCGGAAGCTGGGGCAGGTCGACGACGTTGATCCGCAGCAGACGGCCCGAGGACGTCACCGCGCCGATCTCTCCGCGCGCGGTGGCCGGCGCCGCCGAGACGATCACGTCGTGCTTGGTGCGCTTGCCGTCCCCGTCGTCCCCGTCCTCGGCGTTCGCCGTGAAGGGATCGCCGTTCGCCGTGCGGGCCAACAGGCCCGTGGAAGAGAGCAGGACGCGGCACGGGTCGTCCGCCACCTGGAGGGGCACGGCGGTGGCCGTGGCGCCCGACGACTCCAGCAGGACCGTACGCCGTTCGGTGCCGAACTTCTTGGCCACATTGGCGAGTTCCGCGGAGACCAGCTTGCGCAGCTCCGCGTCCGAGTCCAGGATCCGGGTCAGCTCGGCGATCTCCCCGTTGAGCCGCTCCTTCTCCGACTCCAGCTCGATGCGGTCGTACTTGGTGAGGCGCCGCAGCGGAGTGTCCAGGATGTACTGGGTCTGGATCTCCGACAGGCCGAAGCGCTCCATCAGGCGCTCCTTCGCCTGCGCGCTGTTGTCGCTGGAGCGGATCAGCCGGATGACCTCGTCGATGTCGACGAGGGCTGTCAGCAGGCCCTCCACCAGGTGCAGCCGGTCACGGCGCTTGGTGCGGCGGAACTCGCTGCGGCGGCGCACGACGTTGAACCGGTGGTCGAGGTAGACCTCCAGCAGCTCCTTCAGGCCCAGCGTGAGCGGCTGGCCGTCCACCAGCGCCACGTTGTTGATGCCGAAGGACTCCTCCATCGGCGTCAGCTTGTAGAGCTGCTCCAGGACCGCCTCCGGCACGAAGCCGTTCTTGATCTCGATGACCAGGCGCAGACCGTGCGCCCGGTCGGTGAGGTCCTTGACGTCGGCGATGCCCTGGATCTTCTTCGAGCCGACCAGGTCCTTGATCTTGGCGATGACCTTCTCGGGGCCGACCGTGAAGGGCAGTTCGGTGACGACCAGGCCCTTGCGGCGGGCCGTGACCGTCTCCACCGCGACCGTGGCGCGGATCTTGAACGTGCCGCGGCCGCTCTCGTAGGCGTCCCGGATGCCGGAGAGGCCGACGATCCGGCCGCCGGTCGGCAGATCGGGACCCGGGACGAACTTCATCAGGGCGTCCAGATCCGCGCCGGGGTAGCGGATCAGATGGCGGGCGGCCGCGACGACCTCGCCCAGATTGTGCGGCGGCATGTTCGTGGCCATGCCGACCGCGATCCCGGATGCGCCGTTGACCAGCAGGTTCGGGAAGGCGGCGGGCAGCGCGACGGGTTCCTGCTCCTGCCCGTCGTAGTTCGGCGCGAAGTCGACCGTGTCCTCGTCGATCGACTCCGTCATCAGGCTCGTCGCCGCGGCCTGGCGGCACTCCGTGTACCGCATGGCGGCCGGCGGGTCGTCATTGCCGAGGGAGCCGAAGTTGCCGTGGCCGTCGATGAGCGGCACGCGCATGGAGAAGGGCTGGGCCATGCGCACCAGGGCGTCGTAGATCGAGGAGTCGCCGTGCGGGTGCAGCTTGCCCATGACCTCGCCGACGACACGGGCGCACTTCACATAGCCGCGCTCCGGGCGCAGGCCCATCTCGTTCATCTGGTAGACGATGCGGCGGTGCACCGGCTTCAGGCCGTCACGGGCGTCCGGCAGGGCGCGGGAGTAGATGACCGAGTACGCGTACTCGAGGAAGGAGCCCTGCATCTCGTCGACGACGTCGATGTCGAGGATCCGCTCCTCGTACGAGTCGTCGGGCGGCGGGGTCTTCGTGCTGCGGCGGGCCATCGCTGCCGGCTCCTTGCTGGGGCGTGGTACGGGATCTGACGCGGACCATTGTGGACCGTGGCACTGACAGGGCGGGCGAGGACCCGGCGTCGGCCCTTCGGCCCCGCCCGCGAAGTCGCCTCGTCCACGGCTGCCCGCAGGCTACGCGATCTCGCTCTCGGCGTATGTCGTCCGGGAACTTCGCCTCCTGTCCGCACGCTTGCATACAGTGACAGGACCGGCAGGAAAACCGCGGTTTCGACGACCGCGTCCGCGATCGGAAGGGACGTACATGCCCATGGGTCACACGGCCACAGCCCAGGCAGGCTCCGGGGGCCTGACAGCGACCGAGCACCGCCTGGCCAACGGCCTGCGCGTGGTGCTCTCGGAGGACCACCTGACCCCGGTGGCGGCGGTGTGCCTCTGGTACGACGTCGGCTCACGCCATGAAGTCAAGGGCCGTACCGGCCTTGCTCACCTTTTCGAGCACCTGATGTTCCAGGGGTCCGGCCAGGTCAAGGGCAACGGTCACTTCGAGCTCGTCCAGGGCGCGGGCGGTTCGCTGAACGGCACCACCAGTTTCGAGCGCACCAACTACTTCGAGACCATGCCCGCCCACCAGCTGGAGCTCGCCCTCTGGCTGGAGGCGGACCGCATGGGGTCCCTGCTCACGGCGCTCGACGACGAGTCGATGGAGAACCAGCGCGACGTCGTCAAGAACGAGCGCCGCCAGCGCTACGACAACGTCCCCTACGGCACCGCCTTCGAGAAGCTCACCGCTCTCGCCTACCCCGACGGCCACCCCTACCACCACACGCCGATCGGCTCGATGGCCGACCTCGACGCGGCGACGCTGGAGGACGCGCGTGCGTTCTTCCGCACGTACTACGCGCCCAACAACGCGGTCCTGTCCGTGGTCGGCGACATCGACCCGGAGCAGACGCTCGCCTGGATCGAGAAGTACTTCGGCTCCATCGCCGGGCACGACGGCAAGCCCGAGCCGCGCGACGGCTCCCTGCCCGACGTGATCGGCGGGCAGCTGCGGGAGGTCGTCGAGGAGGAGGTGCCGGCCCGCGCCCTGATGGCCGCCTACCGTCTGCCCGAGGACGGCACGCGCGCGTGCGACGCCGTCGACCTGGCGCTCACCGTCCTCGGCGGCGGCGAGTCCTCCCGCCTCTACAACCGGCTCGTGCGCCGCGACCGCACAGCGGTGGCGGCCGGCTTCGGCCTGCTGCGGCTCGCCGGGGCGCCGTCCCTGGGCTGGCTGGACGTGAAGACGTCCGGCGACGTCGAGGTGCCCGTCATCGAGGAGGCCATCGACGAGGAGCTCGCCCGGTTCGCCGAGGAGGGCCCCACGGCCGAGGAAATGGAGCGCGCCCAGGCCCAGTTGGAGCGCGAGTGGCTCGACCGGCTCGGCACGGTCGCCGGCCGCGCCGACGAACTGTGCCGGTTCGCCGTCCTGTTCGGCGACCCGCAGCTCGCCCTGACCGCGGTCCAGCGTGTGCTGGACGTGACGGCCGAGGAGGTGCGGGAGATCGCCGAGGCCCGCCTGCGTCCCGACAACCGCGCGGTGCTCGTCTACGAGCCCACCGCCCCCGAAGCCCCCGCCGACCAGGACGAGAACGAGGAGGCGGCCCGGTGACCGAGCTCGCCACGATGGACTTCCACCCCCAGCCCCTGGCGGGCGAGGCCAAGCCGTGGGCGTTCCCGGCGCCCGAGCGCACCGCCCTGGCCAACGGCCTGACGGTGCTGCACTGCCACCGCCCCGGCCAGCAGGTCGTCGCCGTCGAGATCCTGCTCGACGCCCCGCTGGACGCCGAACCGGCCGGTCTCGACGGCCTCGCCACGATCATGGCGCGCGCCTTCACCGAGGGCACCGACAAGCACTCCGCCGAGGAGTTCGCCGCCGAACTGGAGCGCTGCGGCGCCACCCTGGACGCGCACGCCGACCACCCCGGCCTGCGCATCAGCCTCGAGGTCCCGGCCTCGCGCCTGACCAAGGGCCTCGGTCTGCTCGCCGACGCCCTCAGGGCGCCCGCGTTCGCCGACAGCGAGATCGAGCGCCTCGTGCGCAACCGCCTGGACGAGATCCCGCACGAGCTGGCCAACCCCTCCCGGCGCGCCGCCAAGGAGCTCTCCAAGGAGCTGTTCCCGGCCGCCGCCCGCATGTCGCGTCCGCGGCAGGGCACCGCCGAGACGGTCGAGAAGATCGACTCCGCGGCCGTCCGCGCCTTCTACGAGAGGCACGTCCGCCCGGCGACGGCCACCGCCGTGGTCGTCGGCGACCTCACGGGCGTCGACCTGGACGCCCTCCTGGGCGACACCCTGGGCGCCTGGACGGGCTCTGCCGCCGAGCCCCGGCCCGTGCCGCCGGTGATCGCCGACGACACCGGCCGCGTCGTCATCGTGGACCGCCCGGGGGCCGTCCAGACGCAGTTGCTGATCGGCCGGATCGGCGCCGACCGGCACGACAGCGTGTGGCCCGCCCAGGTGCTCGGCACCTACTGCCTCGGCGGCACCCTCACCTCCCGCCTGGACCGCGTCCTGCGTGAGGAGAAGGGCTACACCTACGGCGTTCGCGCCTTCGGGCAGGTCCTCCGGTCCGCGCCGGACGGGTCGGGCGCTGCGATGCTCGCCATCAGCGGTTCCGTGGACACCCCGAACACCGGTCCCGCCCTGGACGACCTGTGGCAGGTGCTGCGCACCCTCGCCGCCGAGGGGCTGACCGACGCCGAGCGCGACGTCGCCGTGCAGAACCTGGTCGGGGTGGCGCCGCTCAAGTACGAGACCGCGGCAGCCGTCGCGGGCACGCTGGCCGACCAGGTGGAGCAGCACCTGCCCGACGACTACCAGGCGACGCTGTACCGCCGGCTCGCCGCCACCGGCACGGTGGAGGCCACCGCGGCGGCCGTGAACGCCTTCCCGGTGGACCGTCTCGTGACGGTCCTCGTGGGCGACGCGGCCCAGATCAAGGCGCCGGTCGAGGCCCTCGGCATCGGCGAGGTGAAGGTCGTGTCCGCCGAGTAGCCGTCGGCGCCGCGGGTAACGGCACGCACGCGCAGGGGCCCTGGTCGACCGAGCGTCACCAGGGCTTCTGTATGTCCGAATTGGGGCGGACGTTGCCTGTCTGCCCTGTGGGATGCGCTACAAAATCCGTGATCCGTTTGAGGATCGGTCCCCCTGCCGCTTAGCTTCATCCGGGCTGTCCGTCAGGCACTGCGCCGCAGCCGCGGCACCGGACAGTCATCGCCGAGTCCCCGTACGGCGCGAGCCAGGGGAGCCGGGGACCCACTTGTGAAGTCCCTGGGGTGAATCGGACGCCCGCGTGTACACGAGGGGGTCCGTAGGAGACCTTCCTGCTCCGAACCCGTCAGCTAACCCGGTAGGCGAGAGGGAAGGAAAGGACACCCCTGACTTCATGGCGTTCACCTGCGCCACCGGGAAGCACCGCCGGCCCAGCCGGATGCAGCGTTCCACCGCTCGCGCGGTCGGCGTGGCGGCGCTCACCACCACCGGTGTGATGGCCACCGTCGCCTCCACCCCGGCCTTCGCGGCCGAGCCCAGCCCCGAGCAGACCGGCCTGATCCCCGTCGTCACGGTGGGCGAGTCCGTCGCCGAGTCGGTCGCCGACCAGGTCGACGAGCAGGTCGCGGCGCAGAAGCAGGCCGCCTTCGAGGAGGCCGCCCGCCAGGCCGCCGCGAAGAAGGCCGTGGAGGAGCGCGAGGCACGCGTGCGTGCCGCCCGTGAGGCCGAGCGCAAGCGCCTCAACACCTTCGTGTCGCCGATCACCGGCTCCTACGTCTCCACCGGCTACCAGGCCAGCAGCTCGCTGTGGTCCTCCGGCAGCCACACCGGCATCGACTTCCACGCGGCCAGCGGCACCACCGTGCACGCGGTCGGCTCCGGCACCGTGGTCGAGGCCGGCTGGGGCGGCGCCTACGGCAACCAGATCGTCATCAAGATGCACGACGGGACCTACACGCAGTACGGCCACCTGTCGTCCATCGAGGTGTCGGTGGGCCAGACGGTCACCCCGGGCCAGCGCATCGCGCTGTCCGGCGCGACCGGCAACGTCACCGGTGCGCACCTGCACTTCGAGGCCCGCACGAGCCCCGAGTACGGCTCGGACATCGACCCGGTCGCCTATCTCCGCAACCACGGCGTCAACGTCTGACGACGATCGGCGACGAATCGTTCGGCCCCGGCCCCTCGGCCGGGGCTTTCGCCGTTTTCGGGGCCCCGCTGTCCAAAAAATATCCCTGGATTCCGGCTCCCCGTCGGAAATTCCCGCTCATTGCAATAGAGTCACGGAACACACGTCAACCGTCGACGTTTCACGGGGATTAAGGCGGAGGTCCGTCATGCGAATTCCGGCGCACTCGGTGTGCACGGCCATCCGGGACGACATCGTCGCGGGTGTCTACGAACGCGGCAGCCGCCTCACCGAGGAACTCCTCGCCCGCCGCTACGGCGTCTCGCGTGTCCCCGTCCGTGAGGCGCTGCGCACACTGGAGGCCGAGGGGTTCGTCGTCACCCGGCGGCACGCGGGCGCGTGCGTGGCGGAGCCCACCGAGCAGGAGGCCGCGGACCTGCTGGAGATGCGGCTGCTGCTGGAGCCGCTCGGCGCCGCCCGGGCCGCACAGCGGCGCACGGACGCCCATCTGAAGGTGCTGCGCGGGCTCGTCCGGCTGGGTCAGGAGCGGGCCAGGAGGGGCAACAGCGAGGACCTGCGCTCCCTGGGGAGCTGGTTCCACGAGACGCTCGCCCAGGCCGCCGGGAGCCCCGCCCTCACGTCGATGCTCACCCAGCTCCGGCATAAGATCGCCTGGATGTACGCGGTGGAGGCGCCGGCCGACCCCGTGGAGTCCTGGGCGGAGCACGGCGCCATCGTCGACGCGGTGACGCGCGGCGACGGGGAGCGCGCGCGGGCGGTCACGGCGCTGCACACCGAGCGCGCGACGCTCGCGCACCGGCTGCGCTTTTCGAGAGGTCCGGAGCGCGCCGAGCGTGTGAGGACTTCGCAACCTCCCGTAAACATGGGCGGTCTGCGGCATTAACACGGGAGCCGTATACAAAGAAGAAGTAATTCGCGGGGGATTACTTCTGCTGCCCGTGAACCGGAAATGCGAAGGGCTCGCCCGATAATTCGGACGAGCCCTTCACCGCGTAATGCGGGGGTGCTCAGACGGTCTCGGGGAGTTCCTCGAGACCTTCGGCGACCAGCTTCGCCAGCCGGTCGAGCGAGGCGTCCGCGCCCTCGGCGTCGGAGGCGAGGACGATCTCCTCGCCACCCTGGGCGCCCAGACCGAGAACGGCCAGCATGGAGGCCGCGTTGACGGGGTTGCCGTCGGCCTTGGCGATCGTCACGGGGATGCCTGCGGCCGTGGCGGCCCGGACGAAGATGGAAGCGGGGCGGGCGTGGAGGCCCTCGGCCCAGCCGACGTTGACGCGGCGCTCAGCCATGTGATGCTGCCCTTCGGTGTCTCAGGTTGTCTAGACCAGTGTTCCACACGTGAAGCGTGTGAGGGACGGTCCCGGGTGTCCCGTCACCGTGTGGCCGTCGGATCGCGGCCTCGACCCGACGTGCGTCCTCAAGACTGCCTGGCGCTGTCGTCGGAAGCGAGCCGTAGTGTGGGCCCCATGCAGAGCGCGTCGGACCGGCACGAGTACCCCGCCCACTGGGAGGCCGACGTGGTGCTGCGCGACGGCGGCACCGCGCGCGTCCGTCCCATCACCGTCGACGACGCGGAGCGCCTGGTCAGCTTCTACGAGCAGGTCTCGGACGAGTCGAAGTACTACCGCTTCTTCGCGCCCTACCCGCGCCTGTCCGCGAAGGACGTCCACCGCTTCACGCACCATGACTTCGTGGACCGCGTGGGACTCGCGGCCACGGTCGGCGGCGAGTTCATCGCCACCGTGCGGTACGACCGCATCGGCGCCGACGGCATGGCCGCCTCGGCGCCGGCCGACGAGGCCGAGGTGGCCTTCCTCGTGCAGGACGCCCACCAGGGGCGCGGCGTCGCCTCCGCCCTCCTCGAACACATCGCGGCCGTCGCACGCGAGCGCGGCATCCGCCGCTTCGCCGCCGAGGTGCTCCCCGCCAACAACAAGATGATCAAGGTGTTCACGGACGCCGGCTACACCCAGAAACGCAGCTTCGAGGACGGCGTCGTCCGCCTGGAGTTCGACCTCGAGCCCACCGAGCGCTCCCTCGCCGTGCAGCGCGCGCGGGAACAGCGTGCCGAGGCGCACTCCGTGCGGCGGCTCCTGACACCCGGCTCGGTCGCCGTCGTCGGCGTCGGGCGCGCCCCGGGCGGGGTCGGCCGGAGCGTCCTCGGCAATCTCCGCGAGGCCGGGTTCACCGGCCGCCTCTACGCCGTGAACCAGGCCTTTCCCGAGGACCTGAAGGAACTGGACGGCGTGCCCGCCCACCGTTCGATCCGGGACATCGCCGAGCCCGTGGACCTCGCGGTCGTCGCCGTCCGGGCCGAGCAGGTGCCCGCGGCCGTCGCCGAGTGCGGCGAACACGGTGTGCAGGGGCTCGTCGTCCTCTCCGCCGGCTATGCCGAGAGCGGTCCCGACGGGCGCGAGCGGCAGCGTGAACTCGTCCGCCACGCGCGCGCGTACGGCATGCGGATCATCGGCCCCAACGCCTTCGGGGTCATCAACACCTCGCCCGACGTGCGGCTCAACGCCTCCCTCGCCCCCGAGATGCCGAGGCCGGGCCGGATCGGCCTGTTCGCCCAGTCGGGCGCCATCGGCATCGCCCTGCTCTCCCGGCTGCACCGGCGCGGCGGCGGCGTCACCGGCGTCACCGGCGTGTCGACCTTCGTCTCCTCGGGCAACCGTGCGGACGTGTCCGGCAACGACGTCCTCCAGTACTGGTACGACGACCCCGACACCGACGTCGCCCTCATGTACCTGGAATCCATCGGCAACCCGCGCAAGTTCACCCGCCTCGCCCGGCGCACCGCGGCCGCGAAGCCCCTGGTCGTCGTCCAGGGCGCCGGTTCCGCCCCGCAGGGGCACGCCGTACGGGCCACACGCCTGCCGCACGCGACGGTGTCGGCGCTGCTGCGGCAGGCCGGCGTGATCCGCGTGGACACCATCACCGAGCTGGTCGACGCGGGCCTGCTCCTCGCCCGTCAGCCGCTGCCGACGGGGCCGCGCGTCGCGATCCTCGGCAACTCCGAGTCTCTCGGACTGCTCACGTACGACGCCTGCCTCTCCGAGGGGCTGCGGCCCCTGCCCCCGCTGGACCTGACCACCGAGGCCGCGGCGGAGGACTTCCACGCCGCGCTGGCGCGCGCGCTGGCCGACGAGACGTGCGACGCGGTGGTCGTGACTGCCATCCCGGCGATCGGGGAGACCTCGCCCGGCGACGCGGAACTCGCACAGGCCCTGCGCTCGGCGGCGGCCGCGGCTCCGGCAAAACCGGTGCTCGTGGTGCACGTGGAGCTCGGCGGCCTCGCGGCGGCGCTGTCCGCCGCCGCGAGCACCGCACCGCGCGCGGAGGCGACCCCACGCGTGCGTGCCGCGGCACAGGACGCAGGGCCGCAGCAGGCCCCCGTCGTCGAGGCGCCGGAGGGCGCACACCTCATCCCCGCCTACCCGGCCGCCGAACGCGCCGTCCGCGCCCTCGCCGAGGCCGTGAAGTACGCCCAGTGGCGGCGCGAGGCGGCGGACCCGGGCCGGGTGCCCGAGTACGAGGACATCGACGAGCGGGGTGCCGCCGCACTGATCGACGGGCTCCTCACGCGCGGACAGGGACTCACCCTGGGCGCCGAGGAGACCGGCGAGCTGCTCGGCCGTTACGGCGTCCGCATCCGCCGGGCGATCCCCGCGCCCTCCCCCGACGAGGCCGCGCGGGCCGCCGCCGCTCTCGGCTACCCCGTCGCCCTCAAGGCCACCGCCCCGCACCTGCGGCACCGAGCCGACCTGGGCGGCGTCCGTCTCGACCTGGCCGACGAAGAGCAACTGCGCAGGGCCTACGCCGAGTTGACCGAGCTCTTCGGGAAGCCGCAGGAGCTCCGGCCGGTCGTCCAGGCGATGGCGCCGCGCGGGGTCGACACCGTCGTCCGGGCGGTCATCGACCCGGCGGCGGGGGCCGTGCTGTCCTTCGGGCTCGCCGGAGCCGCCTCGCAGCTCCTCGGAGACACGGCGCACCGACTGGTTCCGGTCACCGACCGCGACGCGACGTCGCTGATCCGTTCGATCCGGACCGCCCCGCTCCTCTTCGGCTGGCGAGGCTCGACGCCCGTCGACACCCGCGCCCTGGAAGAGCTGCTGCTGCGCGTCTCGCGACTCGTGGACGACCACCCCGAGGTCGTGGCGGTCACCCTGGAACCGGTGGTCGTCGCCCCGCACGGTCTGAGCGTCCTCGGCGCCTCCGTGCGTCTCGCACCCCCGCCCGCGCGCGACGACCTCGGCCCCCGGACCCTGCCGGTGTACTGAGGCCGGCGCACGGCCGGTCCGGGAGCCGGGGAGGGCGGAGACAGGGCGCGGGCGCCGGAGGCGGGCGCCCGCCTCCGTCCGGCACCCCGCGATCGGCCTGCCCGGGGGGTCCTGGCGGGACCGGGACGTGCGGGTCTGGGCCCCGGCGAGTCCCGGACGGCGGCCGGGGCCGACCTCCCGTGTCACCACGAGCTGGAACTCGTCTTCACCGGTCCCGTCTTCCGTGGCCTCCCCGGGGGCCTTCCACGTCCGCGTGCTCCGGGACCCGACGCCCGGCGAACTCGCGAGCCCGGACCGTGGAGTGGGCGAACG
Organism: Streptomyces sp. SAS_272; assembly: GCF_052543235.1. Taxonomy (NCBI): domain Bacteria; kingdom Bacillati; phylum Actinomycetota; class Actinomycetes; order Kitasatosporales; family Streptomycetaceae; genus Streptomyces; species Streptomyces sp. SAS_272. Next base: position 30,410 of record NZ_JBMNDR010000048.1, read on the forward strand.
CCCCCAGGCCGTGGCCGCGTTCGAGGTGGACGCGGGCGGTCCGGATCCCGCGGGGCCTGCCCCGATCCCGGGGCCCTGCACCCGGCACCGCGGCCTGCTCCGATCCCGCGGCCTGCTTCGGGGCCGCGGAACGGCTCGAGATCGTCCGCGAGCACGTGCTCGGGAACGCGCGCGAGGACGCGCACCCCGGGCGGCGGTTCGCCCCGTGGGTGCGCCGGCCCCACCGCTGAGGAAGCGTTTCCCGCGCCTGCCCCCGGCCGCCCCGGAGCGATCGCGAGAGGCACCTCGCAGTCAGTGGGTCCCCGTAGGATGGACCCCATGGCCAAGACCAGTACGACGACCCAGGGGCTGCGCGCGGCGATCGAGCGCAGCGGCTACTACCCGGCCCTCGTGGCCGAGGCGGTGGAGGCCGCCGTCGGCGGCGATCCGATCCGGTCGTACCTGGTTCACCAGGAGACCACGTTCGACCAGAACGAGGTGCGCCGGCATGTGACCGTGCTGGTGCTCACCGGCAACCGCTTCATCGTCAGCCACACCGACGAGCAGGCCGCCGACACCACCTCCCCGACGCCGTACGCCACGACGTCCACGGAGTCCGTGAAGCTCGGCCGGATCTCGTCGGTCGTCGTCAGCCGCGTGGTCGCCAACCCGGAGTCCTACTCGCCGGGCACCCTGCCGCGCGAGGTGGTGCTGACCATCGGCTGGGGCGCCGTCTCCCGCATCGACCTCGAGCCGGCCGCCTGCGGCGACCCCAACTGCGACGCCGACCACGGCTACACCGGCAACTCGACGGCGGACGACCTCAGCCTGCGCGTCAGCGAGGCGGGGGACGGCCCGGAGACGGTGCGCCAGGCGCTCGCCTTCGCGCAGGCGCTCTCCGAGGCGACAGCGGACGTCACCCGCTGATGACGCAGCAGGCCTCCTGGGACTTCCCCGAACCGCTCGCCGTCGCCTCCGCGCCCGTCCCCGCATACGGCTCCGGCTCCCTCGCCGACCTGCTGCCCACGCTGGCGGCGGGCCTGGGCGTGCCCGGCACGACCGCGGCGATCCCCGAGCTGACCGCGGCCGACCGCAACTGCGTCTTCCTGATCGACGGCCTCGGCTGGGAGCAGATCAAGGCCCACCCCGACGAAGCGCCCTACCTGCACGCGCTCCTCGGCAGCTCGCGCGGCGGCACCGGACGCCCGCTCACCGCCGGCTACCCGGCGACGACCGCGACCTCCCTCGCCTCCGTCGGCACCGGCCTCCCGCCGGGCGCGCACGGCCTGCCCGGCTACACCGTGCGCAACCCCGCCACCGGCGAGCTGATGAACCAGCTCCGCTGGCAGCCGTGGAGCACGCCGGGCGTCTGGCAGCCCTATCCCACCATCTTCCAGCTCGCCCACAAGGCGGGCGTGCACGCCGCCCAGGTGTCGTCCCCCGCGTTCCAGAACACCCCGCTGACCAAGGTCGCGCTCAGCGGCGGAACGTTTCATGGGCGGCTCACCGGCGAGGAGCGCATGGACTGCGCCGCCGAGCAGCTCGCCGCCGGCGACCGCTCCCTCGTCTACACCTACTACGCAGAACTGGACGGCGCCGGGCACCGCTACGGCGTCGCCTCCGACACCTGGCGCGGTCAGCTCATGTACGTCGACCGGCTGGTCCAGCGTCTGGCCGAGCAGCTCCCGCCGCGCAGCGCGCTCTACGTCACCGCCGACCACGGCATGATCGACGTGCCCTTCGACGAGGAGCACCGGATCGACTTCGACGCGGACTGGGAGCTGAGCGCCGGTGTCGCCCTGCTCGGCGGCGAGGGCCGAGCCCGCCATGTCTACGCCGTGCCGGGCGCCGCGGACGACGTCCTGACCTGCTGGCGCGAGGTGCTCGGCGAGCAGTTCTGGGTGGCCTCCCGGGAGGAGGCGATCGACGCGGGCTGGTTCGGTCCGCGCATCGACGAGCGGGTGCACGCCCGCCTCGGCGACGTGATCGCGGCCGCCCGGGACGACGTCCTGCTCATCGCCTCCGAGCGGGAGCCCAAGGAGTCGTCGATGGTCGGCAACCACGGTTCCATGACCCCTGCCGAGCAGCTGGTCCCCCTGCTCGAAGTACGCTCCTGAAGCCCAGAAGCAGCCCCAGAAGCAGCCCCCAGCACCATCCCTGCTCCCGCTCACTTCACCGAAAGGCGTTCAACTTCCCATGCCCGAGCTGGTGTTCTTCTCCGGAACCATGGACTGCGGGAAGTCGACGCTGGCTCTCCAGATAGAGCACAACCGCTCCGCGCGCGGCCTGCAGGGCATCATCTTCACCCGCGACGACCGTGCGGGCGAGGGCAAGCTGTCCTCCCGTCTCGGCCTGGTCACCGACGCGGTCGAGGTCGAGGACGGCCAGGACCTGTACGCCTATCTCGTCGACCACCTCTCGCAGGGCGGCCGTGCGGACTACGTGATCGCGGACGAGGCGCAGTTCCTCGCCGAGGAGCAGATCGACCAGCTCGCGCGCGTGGTCGACGACCTGGACATCGACGTCTACGCCTTCGGTATCACCACCGACTTCCGTTCCAAGCTGTTCCCCGGTTCGCAGCGGCTCGTCGAACTCGCCGACCGCGTGGAGGTGTTGCAGGTCGAGGCCCTGTGCTGGTGCGGCGCCCGCGCCACGCACAACGCGCGCACGGTGGGCGGCTTCATGGTCGTCGAGGGCGCGCAGGTCGTCGTCGGCGACGTGAACCAGGCGGACACGGTCGGCTACGAGGTCCTGTGCAGGCGCCACCACCGACGCCGGATGACCGCGGCGTCGGCACGCGCGGCCGCCCTGTCCCCGGACGTGCTGCCGGTACAGCAGATCTGAGCGACGCGCGCGCGTACGCGAACGGGTGGGCGCCGCTGCCTACCGCGGTTCCTGGATCAGCGCGAAGCGGGCGCCCTCGGGGTCGGCAACCACCGCCACGCGCCCGTGCGTGCTGTCCTGGGCCGGCGTGAGCACCCGTCCGCCGAGCTCGGCCACTCGGACCATCGCCGCGTCCGTGTCGGCCACCTCGAAGTACGTCGTCCAGTGCGGCCCCAGGTCCCGGGGCAGTGCGGAGCCCACGCCGTGCAGACCGGCGACCGGGTGACCGCCGACGTGCAGGGTCACGTAGTCGTGGTCGGGGGACTCCACGGCTTCCTCGGCGTAGCCGAAGACCGTCTCGTAGAACTTGCGGACGCCTGCCGTCTCATAGGTCGTCAGATCGTTCCAGACGGGGGTTCCGGGCACGCCGGAGACGGTGGCGCCCACGTGGCCCGCTGCCTGCCAGACGCCGAACACGGCGCCCGAGGGGTCGGAGCCGATCGCGAGCCGTCCGGCGTCCGAGGCGTCCAGGGGGCCCACCCCGATCGTCCCGCCGCACAGCCGTACCGTTTCCGCGGTGCTGTCCACGTCGTCGGAGGCGAAATAGGGCGTCCAGGCGACGGGCAGGTGGCGGTCCGGGGGGAGTTGGCCGATGCCGGCGACCTCCTGGCCGTCGAGCAGCGCGCGCACATAGGGCCCGAGCTGCTCCGGGCCGGGCCGGAAGTCCCAGCCGAAGAGCTGCCCGTAGAACTCCTGCGTCGCCGTCAACCCGTGCGCCATCAGACTCACCCAGCAGGGTGTCCCGGGTGCATACCGCGCGTGTGTCGCGCCGATCGTGCCGGCCGGCCCGCCTGCCTCGGTCATCGTCTCCCTTTCCTCGGCCACTGGGGGTGTCGTGTCGCTGCCGCCTCGGAGGATCCCTGGTGGGGGGTCTCCCCAGGGGTTACGCGCGGTTGTCGCCGCATGTGGATCGCCTGTACGGCACGTGCTCGATCCCGCACGCCTCGTGATCGAGGCTGTCCGGCCGAGCAGAGTAGCCGGACACGGGCGACGGGGCCACCCCGTACGCGAGGATGGTGACCATGAACGCCATCATCACCGCATCGGAACTGGCCGGCGACCTGGCGGGGGAGAACCCGCCCGTCGTCCTCGACGTCCGCTGGCAGCTCAGTACGGCGAAGGCGGCCGGTGAGCCGCCCTTCGACGGTCGCGCCGCCTATGTGTCCGGGCATGTGCCGGGCGCGGTCTACGTCGACCTGGACCGCGATCTCGCGGGCTCCACGGGGGCGGCCGGCCGTCATCCGCTGCCCGACCTCGGGGAGTTCGGCGCGGCGATGCGCCGGGCGGGCGTCTTCGCCGGCCGGCCTGTCGTGGTGTACGACGGCGGGCAGGGCTGGGCGGCGGCACGCGCGTGGTGGCTGCTGCGCTGGACGGGTCACCCGGACGTGCGCGTCCTGGACGGCGGGTTGCCGTCGTGGCAGGGGGAACTCTCGGAGGGCGTCCCCGCGCGCGTGGAGGGCGACTTCACGCCGGTCCCGGGCGCCACGGGCCTGCTCGACGCCGACGGGGCCGCGGCCCTCGCCCGCTCCGGCGTGCTGTTCGACGCCCGCGCGGGGGAGCGGTACCGGGGTGAGGTCGAGCCGATCGACCGCGTCGGCGGGCACATCCCTGGCGCCGTCTCCGCGCCGACGAACGACAACGTGGGCCCGGACGGCCGGTTCCTGGCCCCGGAGGACCTGAAGGACCGCTTCAAGGCTCTGGGGGCGTCCGACGGCGCCGAGGTCGGCGTCTACTGCGGCTCGGGCGTCTCCGGCGCGCACGAGGTGCTCGCCCTGGCCGTCGCCGGCATCCCCGCCGCCCTGTACGTCGGGTCCTGGTCGGAGTGGTCCTCGGACCCGTCCCGGCCGGTCGCCGTGGGCCCGGACCCCCAGTGATCCCACCGGGCGGACAGCACAGGAGGGCCGCACCGAACGGGTGCGGCCCTCCTGCTGCGTAGACAGCGCCGTGCGCGCCGGAGTCGGCGAACCGGCGGACGCCCCGGAGGGCTGGTCCGAGGCCCCGGTCACTCCTGCTTCTTGCGCCGGGTGCCGAACACGATCTCGTCCCAGCTCGGCACCGCGGCCCGGCGGCCCGGACGGACGCCGTCCGCCTCGGCCTGGCGGTCGGTGGCGCCGACAAGACGGTCGCGGTGGCTGCCGACGGAACGCGGCATGAGGACGTCCGCGTAGGCGGAACCGGCCGAAGCGGCGGGTGCCGGCGGTTCCTCCACCTCGGGCTCCTGCTCGTCCGGCTCCTCCGTGACGGGGTCTGCCGGGCGCTCCGGGACGACCATGTCGCCGCGGAAGCTCGGCACCGCCTCCAACAGGCTCGTCAGCGAGTCGCGTTCCCGCTCGGCGCTCTCCTCGGCCGACTCCGGCGGCGGCGCCGGCAGGCTGGGCCGCTCCCGGTCGAGGGCGCGGTCCAGCGGCCGGTCGCGCGGCAGCCGGGCGATGCGCGGGACGAACGGAAAGCTGGGCTCCGGCGCGGCCAGGTCGTCGGACTCGCCGATCAGCGAACGCGCCTCGTCGTCGACGGCCTGGACGAGCCGCCGGGGCGGGTCGTACGTCCAGCTCGCCGAATGCGGTTCGCCTGCGACCAGATAGACGAGCAGGACCTCCCAGGTGCCGTCGTCGCGACGCCACGAGTCCCACTGGACGGTGTCCTTGTCGGCGCCGCGCAGCAGCAGCCGTTCCTGGACGGCCTCGCCGAGTTGGGGCCCGGCGTTCTCGCCGGGCCGACGGACCGGAGTCTTCCGGGCCCGCTCGGCCATGAAGGCGCGTTCGGCCAGCACGGGGCCCTCGAAGCGGCGCACACGGTCGACGGGGATGCCGGCCATCTGGGCGACTTCTTCCGCGGTGGCGCCGGCTCGTATACGCGCCTGGATGTCGCGGGGGCGGAGATGGCTCTCCACCTCGATCTGGCCGAGGCGGGGACGGTCGCCGCGTACGGCGGCGCGCAGACGCTCGTCGATCGGAAGCGTGTACTCCGTGCTGTCCGCAGCCTTCAGCACCAGCCGTGTGCCGTCATTCGAGACGGCCACGACACGCAGTTCGGGCATGGGGACCTCCCGGGTGGTGCCTGCCGACGTCACGTGCGTCGCTGCTTCCGCTAGTCGAGTGTGGCCTGCCCGGGTGCAGCCTGCCACAACCTTGCCGAGTTGCCCGGCGTGTCGGGCACGGATCCCGCGCCGCCGTTATGGCACGGTTACCTATTCTCCACGCTGAGTCACCGAAGCCGTCACCCTGTGCGACCGGTCCCCTTCAGGCGGTCCGGCGAGGCCCCGGACGTCCTGGCGGGAGACCGGGTCCAGGGCTCGCAACAGTACTCCATTTGGGCCACGTGCGTGGATTGGCGCGCCACCCAACTTCTGGCGCGAGGTGCGAATTGGCCCTTCGTGGCGCGCATTTGACGATCTTGAAAGTGGCGTACCTCACGCAATCGCCCGAATCGGAACTACCGGTTTCGTCCCTACGTCCCTTTGCGGTGCAGTTGACCTACCTGGTTGGGAAAAGTCGGTCGAGTCGCCGGTGTGGGCCAAAGGCCGGAAAGCGTCGGGGAGCCCGGACGGGAGGACGTGAAACGGCGGCAGGGCTCCTCGACGACGCCCGCTACGTCCCAAGGACCCGGCGCAAGTAGTCGTTCTGGAACCGGCGGTCGGGGTCGAGTCGGTCCCGCAGTGCCGTGAACTCGCCGAAGCGCGGGTAGACGGAGGCGAAGTACTCGGCGTCCCGCGTGTGGATCTTGCCCCAGTGCGGTCGGCCCTCGTACGCGGTGAAGATGTCCTCTGCGGCGGTGAAGTACTGCGAGTAGGACGTGCCCTTGACCATGTGCACGGCGATGTACGCGCTGTCGCGTCCCGAGGCGGTGGACAGGGTGATGTCGTCCGCCGGCGCGGTGCGCACCTCCACGGGGAAGCTGACGCGCAGACCGGAGCGGTCGACCATCGCCTTCAGTTCGCGCAACGCCTCGGTCACGGCCTCCCGGGGGAGCGCGTACTCCATCTCCAGGAACCGCACCCGGCGCGGGGACGTGTAGACCTTGTAGGGGATGTCGGTGTAGGTCCGCGCGGACAGGGCCTTGCTGGAGATCCGGGCGATGGCCGGGATCGTGGCGGGCGCCGCGCGGCCGACCCACTGGGCGACCTGGAAGACGCCGTTGGAGAGGAGTTCGTCCTCGATGAAGCCGGCGACCTGGCTCACCGGCTTGCGGGGCCCGGCGCTGCGGTTGTTGCGCTTGGTGTTGGTGCTCCCCGTGTGCGGGAACCAGTAGAACTCGAAGTGCTCGTTCTCCGCCCACAGCGCGTCGAAGTCGGCCAGGACCCTGTCGAACGGCATCGGCTCCTCGCGCGCGGTGAGCAGGAAGATCGGCTCCACGGCGAAGGTGATCGCGGTGACGACGCCGAGGGCTCCCAGGCCGATCCGGGCCGCCGCGAAGACGTCCGGGTTCTCCTTCTCGGAGCAGGTGAGCACCGAGCCGTCGGCCGTCACCAGCTCGAGGCCCTTGATCTGGGCGGCGATGGAGGCCGACTCGCGGCCCGTGCCGTGGGTGCCGGTGCTGGTGGCCCCCGACACCGTCTGCTCCATGATGTCGCCCATGTTGGTCAGCGACAGGCCCTCGCGTGCGAGGGCCATGTTGAGTCTCTTGAGCGGCGTGCCGGCCTCGACCGTGACGGTCATGTTCTCCCGGTCGACGCCGCGGATGCCGGTCAACAGTTGAGGGCGGATCAACACGCCGTCGGTCGCGGCGATCGACGTGAAGGAGTGGCCGGAGCCGACCGCCTTCACCTTCAGCCCGTCCTCGGCGGCCCGGCGCACCGCGGCGGCCAGTTCGTCGACGGAGGCGGGCGTGACCTCCCGCGCGGGACGTGCGACGACGTTGCCGCCCCAGTTACGCCAGACGGCGTTCTTCCCGCTCGCTGTGCTGCTCAACGGTGCCTCCACGACCCGGCGCCGGCCTTCTCAGCCGGCGGTACCCCAGGAAACCGACCGCGGCCGCGACGGCTCCGGACGCCGCCGGAACCCCGTACCCGGCCCGCGCGCCGGCCGCGTCGATGACCCAGCCGGCGATGGAGGAGCCGAGCGCGACGCCGACCGCGAGCCCGGTGCTGATCCAGGTCATGCCCTCGGTCAATCGCGCGCGTGGTACGTGCTCTTCGATGAGGGACATGGTGGTGATCATCGTGGGAGCGATGGCCAGGCCCGCTACGAACAGCGCCACGGCCAGAAACGGCAAGTTTCCGACCAGTAGGAGGGGGATCATACTCACGGCCATCATGAACACGCCCAGCAGCCAGCGTCGTTCCGCCGGACCCTTCGGGCGCAGCAGTCCGAACACCAGCCCCGCAAGGCAGGAGCCGGTCGCGTAGAGCGCCAGGACGACGCTGGCGGCCGCCTGGTGGCCCTGCTCGTCGGCGAAGGCGACGGTGACCACGTCGACCGCACCGAAGATCGCGCCGGTCGCCACGAAGGTGGCCACCAGAACCTGCAGTCCCGGCGACCGCAGCGCCGAGCCCGTGCCGTGCTGTCCGTCGCGCGGGTGCGGCGCGGGCTCGGTGGCCCGCTGGGCGGTCAGCCAGAAGACCCCGACGGCCAGGAAGCAGGCCGCGAGCAGCGGTCCGGCCTCCGGGAACCAGGCCGTGGACAGGCCGATGGAGATGATCGGCCCGAAGATGAAGCACACCTCGTCGACCACGGACTCGAAGGAGTACGCGGTGTGCAGTTGGGGGGTGCCCCGGTACAGGGAGGCCCAGCGGGCCCGGATCATCGCGCCGAGACTGGGCACCGTGCCGACGCCGGCGGCGCACACGAACAGCACCCAGTCGGGCCACGCGAAGTGCGCGGCCAGCAGCAGCCCGGCCGCGGCGCCGAGGGCGACCAGCGTCGCGGGACGCAGCACCCTGCGCTGGCCGTGACGGTCCACCAGGCGCGAGATCTGCGGTCCGAAGACCGCGGCCGCCAGTGCGATGGTCGCCGACAGCGCGCCGGCGAGACCGTAGCGCCCCGTGAGCTGCGAGACCATCGTGACCACGCCGATGCCCATCATCGACAGCGGCATCCTGCCGACGAACCCCGCGGCGGAGAAGTTCCTGGAGCCGGGGGCGGTGAACAGGGCGCGGTACGGGCTGGGCACTGAGGGTCTCCGGGGGGCCGGTCACGCGCGTGTGCGCGGCCGGCGCGGCGTGAGGGAGGGGGTCGGCAGGGACCCGTCAGGCATGCGGATCCCGGCGGAACCGGTAAGGCGTGAAGCGGCTCATACAGCTGTCGAACTTAGGCAACCCTAACGCATGCCGGCGGGCGGCCGTGCTCCCGTCCGGCACCCCGCCCTGCCGCGACCGCCGGAGGCGGGTGGCAGGATCGACTCATGCGAGACGCGCACGATGCCACCCCCTACGACGCCCTGCTCCTGCTCTCCTTCGGCGGCCCGGAAGGGCCGGACGACGTGGTCCCGTTTCTGGAGAACGTGACGCGCGGGCGCGGCATCCCCAAGGAACGCCTCAAGGAAGTCGGGCAGCACTACTTCCTGTTCGGCGGGGTCAGCCCCATCAACGACCAGAACCGCGCCCTCCTGGACGCCCTGCGCAAGGACTTCGCCGGCCACGGCCTGGACCTGCCGGTCTACTGGGGAAACCGCAACTGGGCCCCCTACCTCACGGACACCCTGCGCGAGGCGGTCGCCGACGGCCGCCGACGCGTACTCGTCCTCACCACCAGCGCCTACGCCTCGTACTCGGGCTGCCGTCAGTACCGCGAGAACCTCGCCGACGCGCTGGCCACGCTGGAGGCCGAGGGCCTGCAGCCGCCCCGGGTCGACAAGCTGCGGCACTACTTCAACCACCCCGGTTTCGTGGAGCCCGTGATCGAGGGCGTGCTGCGGTCGCTGGCCGACCTCCCCGAGGACGTCCGGGACGGCGCGCACCTCGCCTTCTCGACCCACTCCATCCCGATCGCCGCCGCCGACGCCTCCGGCCCCGTCGAGGAGCACGGCGACGGCGGCGCGTACGTGAAGCAGCACCTGGACACCGCTCGGCTCGTCGCCGACGCCGTCCGCGACCGGACGGGCGTGGACCACCCCTGGCAGCTCGTCTACCAGTCCCGCTCCGGCGCCCCGCACATCCCCTGGCTGGAGCCGGACATCTGCGACCACCTCGAGGAACGGCACGCGGCCGGGGTCCCGGCGGTCGTGATGGTCCCCATCGGCTTCGTCTCCGATCACATGGAGGTCCTCTACGACCTCGACACGGAGGCCACGGCCAGGGCGCAGGAGCTCGGCCTGCCGGTGCGCCGCTCGGCCACCGTGGGCGCCGACCCGCGCTTCGCCGCCGGGATCCGCGAGCTGGTCCTGGAACGCGCCGCGGCGGAGAGCGGCCTGGACGTCACCCCCTGCGCCCTGGGCGCCCTGGGGGCGAGCCACGACCTGTGCCCGGTCGGCTGCTGCCCCGCCCGCGCCCCCAAGCCCGCCGCCGCGGGCGCCGACAGCCCCTACGCGTGAGGAACGGCGTGACCGACCCCCTGCACACGGAACTGCTCCGGATCGCCGAGGAGGCCGCCCGCCGCGCCGGTGAGCTGCTGCGCGACGGACGTCCGGCCGACCTCGCGGTCGCCGCCACCAAGTCGAGCCCGATCGACGTCGTCACCGAGATGGACATCGCGGCCGAGAAACTGATCACCGGTCTGATCGCCGAACACCGCCCCGACGACGGCGTCCTCGGCGAGGAGGGCGCCGCCAGCGCGGGCAGCAGCGGCGTCCGCTGGGTGATCGACCCTCTCGACGGCACCGTGAACTATCTGTACGGCCTTCCCACCTGGGCTGTCTCCATCGCCGCCGAGCAGGACGGCGAGACCGTCGTCGGGGTCGTCGCGATCCCCATGCGCGGCGAGACCTACCGCGCGGTGCGCGGAGGCGGGGCCCGGGTGACCGACGCCCGGGATGGCGAGCGGACCCTCACCTGCCGGCCGACGGCGCCTCTGGACCAGGCGCTGGTCTCCACCGGCTTCAACTACGTCACCGAGGTCCGCACCCATCAGGCCGACGTCGCCCAGCGGCTGATCCCCCTGCTGCGGGACATCCGTCGCGGAGGATCGGCAGCCGTGGACCTGTGCGACGTGGCCGCCGGCCGCCTCGACGGCTACTACGAACGCGGCCTGCACCCCTGGGACCTGGCGGCGGGCGACCTGATCGCCCGGGAGGCGGGCGCGCTGACCGGCGGACGGCCCGGAGAGCGCCCCGGACGTGATCTGGCGGTCGCGGCCACCCCCGGCGTCTTCGAGCCCCTGCAGCGCCTGCTGGAGGACTTCGGCGCCTGGCACGACTGAGTCGCCGCGCGAGCAGGCGGAAGGGGCCCCGGCGCTGGATTCGCCGGGGCCCCTCCGTCGTGCTGCGAACTGCTCAGACGCTCGTCGCGCCGACCTCCACACCGTGGTCGGCGGCGAGGCGGCGCAGGTCGTCGAGCTCGCCCTGCTCCACCTCGGCGAGGAACTCGTCGCCCTCGTCGCGAGCCCGCGTCAGGTCGGACTCGGTCGCCCTTATGCGCTGCAGAAGTCCTGCGGTGAATGCGTCCATGCTGCGCCCCCTCGTCCTGGGTCGTGGGTCGTTGGCACGGGGGTGTGCCGGGTTGGGAAGGGGCGATCACGTCTCACAGGTGCCCAGCGCAGTCCCGCCGGGCGGCGACGGTGCCGGACACCCACGCCCGCTCTGCGGAAGCGGAGCGCGGAGTGCCGCATGGTGCTACGGCACATGCAGAGCGTGATCGCGGGGTGTAAAGCCGTCCTCCCCCCGCGCTCTTCCACGGAAACCTCAACCCGACGAGAAAATCTCGCATTCCCGGGCCTCACACCCGCTCTTCATCTGGCGCTCACCGCCTTACCGCCGACTTATGGCCGAAAAGGGCAGGATGGAAGCCCACACTCACCGAAACCCCCGCCCGCGTGCGCTCGAGTGGCGCTACGCGGGTGGACACAGGAAGGACAAGCGACGTGCGCGTACTCGTCGTCGAGGACGAGCAGCTGCTCGCCGATGCTGTGGCCACCGGACTGCGCCGGGAGGCCATGGCCGTCGACGTCGTGTACGACGGTGCGGCCGCCCTCGAGCGCATCGGCGTCAACGACTACGACGTGGTCGTCCTCGACCGGGACCTGCCCCTCGTGCACGGCGACGACGTCTGCCGCAGGATCGTCGAACTCGGCATGCCCACGCGCGTGCTCATGCTCACGGCCTCCGGCGACGTCAGCGACCGTGTCGAGGGACTGGAGATCGGCGCCGACGACTACCTTCCCAAGCCCTTCGCCTTCAGTGAGCTGATCGCCCGCGTGCGCGCCCTCGGCCGCCGCACCAGCGTGCCGCTGCCGCCCGTCCTGGAGCGGGCCGGCATCAAGCTCGACCCCAACCGCCGCGAGGTCTTCCGCGACGGCAAGGAGGTCCAGCTCGCGCCCAAGGAGTTCGCCGTGCTCGAGGTGCTGATGCGCAGCGAGGGGGCCGTGGTGTCCGCGGAGCAGCTGCTCGAGAAGGCGTGGGACGAGAACACCGACCCGTTCACCAACGTCGTGCGGGTGACCGTCATGACGCTGCGCCGCAAGCTGGGCGAACCTCCGGTGATCGTCACCGTCCCCGGTTCCGGCTACCGGATCTGATCCGCCATGGCCACGACCCCCACGCCCGTGCAGGCGCCCCCCAAGCCCACCTGGGACCCCAGGAGCCCGCAGACCCCCTTCCCGTGGCTGCGGCCGACCATCCGCATACGTCTCACACTGCTGTACGGCGGCATGTTCCTGATCGCCGGCATCGTGCTGCTGTCGATCATCTACCTGCTGGCCGCGCAGGCCCTCCACGAGGGCGGCGGCGGCCAGTCCCTCCAGGTGCGCGGGGTCAGTCTGGACGTCACCAGCGCGTCGTGTCCCGCGGTGAACAGCGCGCCCGACGCCGAGATCAACGAGGTGCTCAAGCAGTGCGACGCCATCCAGCGGCAGCACGCTCTGGACGACCTCCTCAGCCGCTCCTTGCTGGCCCTCCTCGGCCTCGCCGTCATCGCCTTCGCCTTCGGCTACGCCATGGCCGGACGCGTCCTGTCCCCGCTGGGCCGGATCACGCGCACCGCGCGCGCGGTGGCGGGCTCCGACCTGTCCCGACGCATCGAGCTGGACGGACCTGACGACGAGCTGAAGGAGCTGGCCGACACCTTCGACGACATGCTGGAGCGACTGCAGCGCGCGTTCACCGCCCAGCAGCGCTTCGTGGGCAACGCCTCGCACGAGCTGCGCACGCCGCTCGCGATCAACCGCACCCTGCTGGAGGTGCACCTCTCGGACCCCGGGGCGCCGCCGGAACTGCAGCAGCTGGGCAAGACGCTGCTGGCCACCAACGAACGCAGCGAACAGCTGGTCGAGGGGCTGCTGCTGCTCGCCCGCAGCGACAACCAGATCATCGAGCGCAAACCCGTCGACCTGGCCGAGGTGGCCGAGCAGGCCGTCGACCAGGTGCACGGGGAGGCGGCGGCCAAGGGCGTGCTGATCCGCGGGGAGCAGAAGCCCGCGGTCGTCCAGGGCAACGGCGTCCTGCTGGAGCGGATCGCCCTGAACCTGGTCCAGAACGCGGTGCGGTACAACGTTCCCGAGGGCGGCTGGGTCGAGGTGACCACCGAGATCCAGCACGGTCGGGCGGTGCTCGTCGTGTCGAACACCGGGCCGGTCGTGCCGGCGTACGAGATCGACAATCTGTTCGAACCGTTTCGCCGGTTGCGCACCGAACGGACGGGTAGCGACAAGGGGGTCGGGCTCGGTCTGTCCATCGTGCGGTCCGTTGCCCGCGCGCACGGCGGTCACATCGCGGCTCAGCCTCGAGAGGGGGGAGGGCTTGTGATGCGGGTCACCTTTCCCGTCTGAGATCATGTCGCGACACACGCGGGCTTGTTCGCTTTGCGCGGAATTTTCCGGGGCGCTGTAGGGCTTGCCCGTGTGTGATCGATCACAAGGGCGAATTTCCGGCCATCTACTCTCCGTGATCATGAATGTAGTCATAACGCCCGGAAAAGCCGGGTTTTCGGGGGTGCTGATCACGGGAAGTACACGGTGAGACGCCTTTGAAGTGCGGCATTCGGACCGTGTACGGTCCCGATCGCCATCCCAGCCGATCACTCGTGAGGAGTTCGGTTGGGTGTCGATTGAGTAACAGACCTTGATGTGAGGCAAAATCTCCGCCTCGAGGCGGGCACAAGTCCGGCCTCTCACGCGTTACGTGCGCTGGAGACACCGCAAGACACCCAGAGGGGGAGAGGCGACATGGCCACCGATTACGACACCCCACGCAAGACAGATGACGACGTCGATTCAGACAGCCTTGAAGAGCTGAAGGCACGGCGGAACGACAAGTCCGCCTCGGCGGTCGACGTCGACGAGTTCGAGGCGGCGGAGGGCCTTGAGCTGCCCGGCGCGGACCTCTCGAACGAGGAGTTGGCCGTCCGGGTGCTGCCCAAGCAGCAGGACGAGTTCACCTGCATGAGCTGCTTCCTGGTGCACCACCGCAGCCAGCTGGCCCGCGAGAAGAACGGCCAGCCGATCTGTCGCGACTGCGACTGAGGGCGGGTCGGCCGTGACTGGCTCGACCCCTCCTCGGAAGCGCCGTTTCCCCTTCGGGGGATCGGACACGGGGCCCGCGGAGGGCCCCCACGGCGTGCGTGACGACGAGCGAGGCTCATCCGGCACGGGAGCCATCCCGGCAGGATCGGCCTCGCTCGAACGTGCGAGTGAACGGGCTGACCTCCCGGCGCCGACGCGGAACACCGCCCCCGTCGCCAAGCGACGGGCGGCGGTCATCCGGGACAAGGCCACCGGCCTGGCCCGGGAAGGCCTCCGCAAGGGCGGGAGCGGCGCCAGGGCGGCCCTGGCGCATCTTGCCGACCGGATCATCGACATCGCCCCGCGGGTCCCCGTACGGGACCTCCGAACGCTTCGCGCACAGTTCCCCGGTCTCGGGCCCGAGCAGCTCGCGGACAAGCTCGTGGCGGGCGCGGCGAACGCCACCTCCACCGTCGGGGCGGGCATCGGAGCAGCGGCGATGCTGCCGGTGCCGCCGGCCATGCCGACCGAACTGGCCGCGGAGATCACCGGGGTCGCCGCGATCGAGCTCAAGCTGATCGCCGAACTCCACGAGGTCTACGGCCTGCGGCCGCCGGGCGGTCTCAAGGACCGCAGTGCCGCCTATCTGCGCTCGTGGTCCGGTGAACGCGGGATCGACGTCATGAAACCGTCCTCGGTCAACGCGGCCCTCGGCGGCCAGATGAAGCGCGAGCTCCGTCAGCAGATCATGAAGCGCATGGTCCGCAACCTGCCGAACCTCATGCCCTTCATGGTGGGCGCCGCCGTCGGCGCGCTCATGAACCGGCGGGACACCAGAAGGCTGGCCGGGAAGATCCGGGCCGACCTGCGGAAGGCGCAGGTGCCGTGGGACGCGCTGCGGGAACTGCCGGCGCTCGAGGAGCCCGCGGAGCCGCTGGCCATCGGAGAGATCACGCACGACCCGCTGAACCCCGAGAACCCTGGCGGCCCCGGACGCTGAAGGCGCGCCTCACAGCCTGCCTGAAGGCCTGCCGAGGCCTGCTGGGGCTCCGGCGGCCGCCTCCCCGGGCTACGCCTGCGCCGCGGCCGCGCGCGCCGTCTCGAGGGCCTGCGCCAGCCGCTCCGGCTCCCGCGTCGACAGGTACAGGTACGGCGTCGGGTCCTGCGGGTCGGTGACCTCCACCTTCAGAGCGGTGGGGATGTACGAGCGCAGCAGCAGGAAGGCCCGGGTGTCGGCCTTGTACGTGCGCCAGGCGCGCGCCTCCTCCGCGTCCAGGACCTCGGCGTCGCCCAGCGCGGTGACCGGGATCTTCGCCTCGCCCGCGATCAGCGAGTCGCCCACCACGCGGATGCGCGGGGACCCGTAGGAGCTGGCCACGACGGCCGCGGCCGCGGTGCCGCCGACCAGACCGCCGAGCAACGGCAGGGTGCCGAAGGGCAGCAGGATCAGGGCCATGGAGACGCCCACGAGGAACGAGACGAACCACCACGAGCGGGGGGCGGTCAGGCGTTCTTCGTACGGGGCGGCGGAGAGCTGCATGGAGCCAAGCTTGGCACGGTCCCCGCTTCCGGCCGGGGCAGGGGGCGGTGCACAGCGCCGCGGGGCAGGGTGGCGGGGGGCTTCCGGCAGGCGGGTAAGGTCTGCGGCTGTGAGTGGTACTTCCGCAGCTCTCGAGCCTCCGGCCGGGGCCCAGAAACCCGTCCGGCACCCCGACGCTCCCGCGCCCGGCGAACTGCTCGGCGCCCACTACGAACACTGTTTCGGATGTGGCGACGGGCAGGCCCACGGTCTGCATCTGCAGGCGCGGGCCGGCGAGGGCGTGACCGTCACCGCCGAGTTCACCGTGCAGCCGGCCCACCAGGGCGCTCCGGGACTGGCGCACGGCGGGGTTCTCGCGTCCGCCCTGGACGAGACGCTCGGCTCGCTGAACTGGCTGCTGCGGACGATCGCCGTGACCGGACGGCTGGAGACCGACTTCGTCCGGCCCGTGCCCGTCGGCACCACGCTGCACCTGGAGGCCGAGGTGACCGCGGTGGCCAGGCGCAAGATCTACTCGACCGCGACCGGGCGGATCGGCGGCCCCGACGGCCCCGTCGCGGTCCGCGCCGACGCCCTCTTCATCGAGGTCGCCGTCGAGCACTTCGTGGACCACGGGCGCGCGGAGGAGATCCAGGCCGCCATGAGCGACCCGGACCAGGTGCGGCGCGCCCGCGCCTTCGAGGTGAACCCGTGAGCCGCGGTCCCCTGGACGTCCTGATCCGGCGCGTCGATCCGGACGTACCGCTTCCGGCGTATGAGCACCCCGGCGACGCGGGAGCCGACCTGCGCACCACGGAGAGCCGAGAACTGGCGCCGGGGGAGCGGGCCGTGCTGCCCACGGGGGTCTCCGTCGCCCTGCCGGAGGGGTACGCGGCCTTCGTGCACCCCCGGTCGGGGCTGGCCGCCCGGTGCGGCGTCGCCCTCGTGAATGCCCCGGGGACGGTTGATGCCGGGTACCGTGGGGAGATCAAGGTGATCGTGGTGAATCTCGACCCGCGCGAGTCCGTGCGGTTCGAGCGCTTCGACCGGATTGCCCAACTGGTCGTCCAGCAGGTCGAGAGGGTCCGCTTCCAGGAGGTAGCGGAGCTTCCCGGGTCGGCGCGGGCCGCAGGGGGCTTCGGGTCCACCGGCGGCCATGCCGCCGTGGGCGGCGCAAGCGGTACAAGCGGTCAGGCCGCCGACGGCGGCGCGACGGGTGGGAATCGATACGCTTCGGTCGTATCCGACCGGGAAGGACAGTGACGTGTTCGGACGTCGCAACAAGAAGGGTGCCGCCGAGGACGCGGCCGGCGAGGCCGAGCAGGTCGTCGACAGTGTCGACGCTGAGGCGGACGACGTGGAGGGCGCGCGCGAGCGCGTGCGGCTCGAGCCGGAGCCGCGGCCCGACGGGCCCTGGGACGACTCGGAGGTGCGCGACCCCGCCGAGGGGCGCGTGGACCTCGGCGGGCTCTTCGTGCCCGGGGTCGACGGCATGGAGTTGCGGGTCGAGGTCGCCGGGGACGCGATCGTCGCCGCGACGGTCGTGCTGCGTGACAGCGCCATCCAGCTGCAGGCCTTCGCCGCTCCCAAGCGTGAGGGCATCTGGGGCGAGGTGCGCGAGGAGATCGGCTCCGGCATCACCCAGCAGGGCGGCATCGTCGACGAGGTCGAAGGCCCGCTGGGCTGGGAGCTGCGGGCCCAGGTGCCGGTGCAGCTGCCGGACGGCACGGGCGGCTTCCATGTCGTCCGCTTCGTCGGCGTGGACGGTCCCCGCTGGTTCCTGCGCGGGGTGATCTCGGGCCAGGGCGCGGTGCAGCCGCAGGCGGCGGGTCTGCTCGAGCAGATCTTCCGGGACACGGTCGTGGTGCGCGGCGAGGGCCCGATGGCGCCGCGCGACCCGATCGTCCTGAAGCTGCCGAACGACGCGCAGATGGTGCCCGAGGGCGTGCAGCAGCAGGACGAGAGCTCCCGTTTCTCGGGCGGCATGGGCCAGCTGCAGCGCGGACCGGAGATCACCGAGGTCCGGTAGCCGGGCGCCGGGACCCACGGCTGAGAAGGGCCGCACCCTCACGGGGGTGCGGCCCTTCGTCGTGCCCTCCGGCGGGCGCCGGCCCCTGCCCTCGTCGTGCGGGCCCACGGGAGCGATTCCGCGTGAACCGATGCGGGGGGCTCGTCCGATGAAGGGGCGAGGGGCGCCGACGGCCGTCCGGTGGCGTCAGGGTTGCGTCAACGGCCCCCCTCGCCTGTCGGATCATCCCATTTGTCGGGACCGTTGGCCGTAAGGTCGACGCTGCACGCGCAGTTTCAGCGGGAGACAGTGAGGCCATGGCACGCGGCAAGCTTCGGATCTACCTCGGTGCGGCACCGGGCGTGGGAAAGACGTACGCCATGCTCTGCGAAGCGCACCGGCGGCTGGAGCGCGGCACGGACTGCGTGGCGGCGTACGTCGAGCACCACGGCCGGCAGCGCACCGAGGTGCTGCTGCACGGCCTGGAGCAGATCGAGCGCCGGGAACTGGAGTACCGCGGCGGTTCCTTCCCCGAGATGGACGTGGACGCGGTCCTCGCCCGCGCCCCGCAGGTCGCCCTGGTGGACGAACTCGCCCACACGAACATCCCGGGCTCGCGCAACGTCAAACGCTGGCAGGACGTGGAGGAACTGCTCGCCGCCGGCGTCGACGTGGTCTCCACGGTGAACATCCAGCACCTGGAATCCCTCGGTGACGTCGTGGAGTCGATCACGGGCGTCCGGCAGCAGGAGACGGTGCCCGACGAGTTCGTGCGGCGCGCCGACGAGATCGAGCTGGTGGACATGTCGCCGCAGGCGTTGCGCCGGCGGATGGCCCACGGCAACGTCTACCGGCCGGACAAGGTCGACGCCGCCCTGTCCAACTACTTCCGGCCCGGCAACCTCACCGCTCTGCGCGAGCTGGCCCTCCTGTGGGTCGCCGACCGAGCCGACGCGTACCTGAAGCAGTACCGCCGCGACCACCGGGTGTCGGCGATCTGGGGCTCGCGCGAGCGGATCGTGGTCGGGCTGACCGGCGGCCCGGAGGGACGCACCCTCATCCGGCGGGCGGCGCGACTGGCGGAGAAGGGCGCGGGCGGCGAGGTGCTGGCCGTGTACATCGCCCGCAGCGACGGACTGACCTCGGCCTCTCCGAAGGAACTGGCGCTCCAGCGCACCCTCGCGGAGGATCTCGGCGGCACCTTCCACCACGTGGTCGGCGACGATGTGCCGGCCGCGCTGCTGGACTTCGCCCGCGGGGTCAACGCCACGCAGATCGTGCTCGGCTCCTCGCGCCGCAAGACCTGGCAGTACGTCTTCGGGCCCGGGGTCGGCGCGACGGTCGCCCGGGACTCGGGGACCGACCTCGACGTGCACATCGTCACCCACGAGGAGGTCGCCAGGGGGCGCGGACTGCCGGTGGCCCGGGGCGCCCGGCTCGGGCGGACCCGGATCGCCTGGGGCTGGTTCGCCGGCGTGGCGGGACCGGCGCTGGCGGCGCTGCTGCTGAACACCGTCCACCTCGGCCTCGCCAACGACATGCTGCTGTTCCTGGCCGTGACGGTGGCGGCCGCGCTGCTCGGCGGTCTGCTGCCCGCGCTGGCCTCCGCGGCCGTGGGCTCGCTCCTGCTCAACTACTTCTACACACCGCCCCTGCACCGGTGGACGATCGCCGACCCGAAGAACATCGTGGCCATCGTGGTCTTCGTCGGGGTGGCGGTGTCGGTGGCCTCGGTGGTGGATCTGGCGGCCCGGCGTACGCACCAGGCGGCCCGGCTGCGGGCCGAGTCCGAGATCCTCTCGTACCTGGCGGGCAACGTGCTGCGGGGCGAGACCAGCCTGGAGGCACTGCTGGAGCGGGTGCGGGAGACGTTCGCCATGGAGTCCGCGGCACTGCTGGAACGGGCGGACGACCGGGCGCCGTGGACCCGTGCGGGCCACGTCGGCGTGGGTCGTCCGGTCGAGCGGCCCGAGGAGGCCGATGTGGACGTGCCCGTCGGCGACCACCTGGCGCTCGCGCTCACCGGGCGGGTGCTGCCCGCGGAGGACCGGCGGGTGCTGGCCGCGTTCGCGGCGCAGGCGGTCGTCGTGCTGGACCGGCGTCGTTTGCGGGAGGAGGCCGAACGCGCCCGCGCGCTGGCCGAGGGCAACCGCATCCGCACGGCCCTGCTGGCCGCCGTCAGCCATGACCTGCGCACTCCGCTGGCCGGGATCAAGGCGGCGGTCTCCAGCCTCCGCTCCCCGGACGTCGCCTGGTCGCCGGAGGACCGGGCGGAGCTGCTGGCGGGCATCGAGGAGGGCGCGGACCGCCTCGATCATCTGGTGGGCAACCTGCTGGACATGTCGCGCCTGCAGACCGGCACGGTCACGCCGATCATCCGGGAGACGGACCTCGACGAGGTGGTGCCGATGGCGCTCGGCGGGGTGCCGGAGCCGGAGCGGAGCGTGGAGCTGGACATCCCGGAGACGCTGCCCATGGTCGCCGTGGACCCCGGACTGCTGGAGCGGTCGGTCGCCAACCTGGTGGAGAACGCGGTCAAGTACAGCCCCGCCGGCGCGCGCGTGCTGGTCGCCGCGAGCGCGATGTCCGACCGCGTCGAGGTGCGGGTCGTGGACAGCGGGCCGGGCGTCCCCGACGAGGCCAAGGAGCGGATCTTCGCTCCCTTCCAGCGGTACGGCGACGCCCCGCGCGGCGCGGGGGTGGGGCTCGGGCTCGCGGTCGCGCGGGGCTTCGCGGAGGCCATGGGCGGCACCCTCGAAGCCGAGGACACCCCGGGCGGCGGTCTCACCATGGTCCTCACCGTCCGCGCGGCCGGCCCGCGCCCCGAGCAGCAACCCGTGCGATCCGAAAGGCGGACCTCATGCTGAGCCAGGCCGGGGGGTCACCCCAGCCGTCCACGAGGGTGCTCGTCGTCGACGACGAGCCGCAGATCGTGCGCGCCCTAGTCATCAACCTCAAGGCCCGCGGATACGAGGTCGACGCGGCCCACGACGGCACCACCGCCCTCCGGCTCGCCGCCGCCCGCCACCCCGACGTGGTCGTCCTCGACCTCGGGCTGCCGGACCTGGACGGCGTGGAGGTGATCAAGGGGCTGCGCGGCTGGACCAGGGCGCCGATCCTGGTGCTCTCCGCGCGGCACTCCTCGGACGAGAAGGTCGAGGCGCTCGACGCCGGCGCCGACGACTACGTCACCAAGCCCTTCGGCATGGACGAGCTGCTGGCGAGACTGCGGGCCGCCGTACGCCGGGCCGAACCCGCCGGGGGCGAGGACGAAGCCCTGGTGGAGACGGACGGGTTCACCGTCGACCTGGTCGCCAAGAAGGTCAACCGGGCCGGGAAGGACGTCCGGCTGACGCCCACGGAGTGGCATCTGCTGGAGGTGCTGGTGCGCAACACCGGTCGTCTGGTCAGCCAGAAGCAGCTGCTGCAGGAGGTGTGGGGGCCGTCCTACGGGACGGAGACCAACTATCTGCGGGTGTACATGGCCCAGCTCAGACGCAAGCTCGAGGCGGATCCCTCGCACCCCCGGCATTTCCACACGGAACCCGGGATGGGCTACCGGTTCGAGCGCTGAGTCCGGGCCGGGCGGCCCGATGCGGCCCCGGGCGGGACGGCTGTCGAGCCGTTGCCGGGCGGTTGTCGGGACGTCGTCGGGTGGTTGCCGGGCGGTGGTCGGACGGCGGCCGGGGTCGAGGGTTCGGCGGTGGCCGGGGCGCGGGTACGGCGGCGGCTACGGCTCGGAGGGGGACCCCGGTACGCTTCAGACATGAGCGCTGTCCCTCGTTCCGAAAAGCCGGTGGGCCGGTTCCGGCGCATGCTCGACCGGCTCTCCTCGTCGCAGGAGGACCTGGAGTCCGAGGAACTGCGCGAGGACGCCGAGACGGCCGGCTGCACGCGAATAGACGACTGCCAGGACCGGCAGATCGTCACGGTTACTGGTACCTTGCGCACGGTCACCCTGCGGCCGCGCGCCGGAGTCCCGGCCCTCGAGGCCGAGCTGTTCGACGGCAGCGCCGCGCTGGACGTCGTGTGGCTGGGCCGGCGCTCCATCGTGGGCATCGAGCCGGGGCGCAGGCTCATCGCATCGGGCCGGGTCTCCATGAGCCGGGGCCGCCGGGTGCTGTTCAACCCCAAGTACGAACTGAGACCCCTGGGTAGGGAGTAGCCGGTGACGTCGCTCGACAAGCCGACCGAAGACACGACCGTGGAGCATCCGACCGCGGAGGACACCGCCGCGGCCGACGCCCGGGCGGTGACGGAGGCCGCGCTGTTCGAGGCGTTCGGCGGGATCCGCGGCATGGTCGAGACGGTGGTGCCCGGCCTGGTCTTCGTCACGATCTTCACGATCAACAAGGACCTGCACATGTCGGCGATCGCCGCGCTCGCGGTGTCGCTGGTCCTGGTCGTGGTCCGCCTGGCGATGAAGGACACGGTCAAGCACGCGTTCAGCGGGGTGTTCGGCGTCGCCTTCGGCGTCGTCTTCGCGATGATGACCGGCAACGCCAAGGCCTTCTACCTGCCGGGCATGCTCTACACGCTGGGTCTCGCGCTGGCGTACATCATCACGACGCTGTGCGGGGTGCCGCTGATCGGTCTGATCCTCGGCCCGGTCTTCAAGGAGAACCTCTCCTGGCGGACCCGCAACCCCGGGCGCAAGAAGGCCTACGCGAAGGCCAGCTGGGCCTGGGGCCTGATCCTGCTCGCCAAGTGCGCGGTCCTCTTCCCGCTGTACTGGTGGGCCGACACCACCCAGCTCGGCTGGGTGCTGGTCGCCCTGAAGATCCCGCCGTTCCTGCTGGCCGTCTGGCTGACCTGGGTGTTCCTCGCGAAGGCGCCCGCGCCGATCGACGTGTTCGCGGAGATGGAGGCCGAGGAGAAGGCCGCGGCCGCCGCAAAGGCGTCGGAGTCGGAGTCGGCGGCGGAGGTCGGCGGGCGGCACCGTCGGGACGGGTAGTCCCCGTGTCGGGGTGACCGTCTTGGGGGCTGCGCCCCCGGACCCCGGCCTCGGCCCTGAACGGGCCTCGTCCTCGATCTCCCCCTGGGGGTGCCCCCCCGGACGGACTGAAGGATGCCGGCCGGCGCTGAACGGCGCGACGCGCAGTGCATGGGGGGCGCCCGGAGTCTTCCGGGCGCCCCCCGTCGTCGTGACCCGTCGTCGGCTCAGTCGCCGGTGTCGTCCTTGCGGACGGACAGCAGGTCCTCGAGCTGCTCCTCCCTCGCCTGGGCGGCGACGAAGAGCAGTTCGTCGCCCGGCTCCAGGGAGTCCTCGCGGGTCGGGGTGAGCACCCGGGTGCCGCGGATGATGGTGACCAGCGAGGTGTCCTCCGGCCACTCCACGTCGCCGACCTGGGTGCCGGCCAGGGCCGACTCCTCCGGGAGCGTCAGTTCTACGAGGTTGGCGTCGCCGTGGCTGAAGCGCAGCAGGCGCACCAGGTCGCCGACGCTCACCGCCTCCTCGACCAGGGCCGACATCAGGCGCGGGGTGGACACGGCCACATCCACGCCCCAGGACTCGTTGAAGAGCCACTCGTTCTTCGGGTTGTTGACCCGGGCCACGACGCGCGGGACGCCGTACTCCGTCTTGGCGAGCAGCGAGACGACCAGGTTGACCTTGTCGTCGCCGGTCGCGGCGATGACGACGTTGCAGCGCTGCAGGGCCGCCTCGTCCAGTGACGTGATCTCGCAGGCGTCGGCCAGCAACCACTCCGCCTGGGGGACGCGCTCGACCGAGATGGCGGTCGGCGCCTTGTCGACGAGGAGGACCTCGTGGCCGTTCTCCAGCAGCTCGCCGGCGATCGAGCGGCCGACGGCGCCGGCTCCGGCAATGGCGACCCTCATCGGTGACCGTCCTCCTTCGGGCCTTCGGCGAACGACGCCTCGACCTTCTCGACCTCGTCGGTGCGCAGCATCACGTGCACCAGGTCGCCCTCCTGGAGGACCGTCTGCGAGCTGGGCAGGATGGCCTCGCCGAGCCGGGTCAGGAACGCCACGCGGACGCCCGTCTCCTCCTGCATGGTGCTGATCTTGTGGCCGACCCAGGACGCGGCGGCGTGCACCTCGGCCAGCTGGACGCCCCCGGTGGGGTCACGCCACAGCGGCTCGGCGCCCGACGGCAGCAGTCGGCGCAGCATCTGGTCGGCCGTCCAGCGGACGGTGGCGACGGTGGGGATGCCGAGGCGCTGATAGACCTCCGCGCGGCGCGGGTCGTAGATGCGGGCCGCGACGTTCTCGATGCCGAACATCTCGCGGGCCACTCGGGCGGCGATGATGTTCGAGTTGTCGCCGCTGGATACCGCCGCGAACGCGCCGGCCTCCTCGATGCCCGCCTCGCGGAGGGTGTCCTGGTCGAATCCGACCCCGGTGACCCGACGGCCGCCGAAACCGGAGCCCAGTCGTCGGAAGGCGGTGGGGTCCTGATCGATCACAGCGACCGTGTGCCCCTGTTGCTCCAGGGTCTGCGCGAGAGCGGAACCCACTCTGCCGCAGCCCATGATGACGATGTGCACGACCGTCCTTCCGAGGGTCAAGAAGTAAAGAAGTCCATAAATTTCTGGCCTGGCTGGGAACAGGGTCTCAGACCGCCGCCCAAGCTACACAGGCGCGGTCGTCGCAGGGCACCCCCGTGCACGGTGCGCGCGGCGCGGGGGGAGGGCGGATCAGCGCCTGCTGATGCTCCACAGACTCAGGAAGGTAAGAACTCCCAGGCCTACCAAGGCTCCTACGGCGCCGATGAGCTCCGCGGTCGTGTGCATGGACCCTCCGAGGGGCGGCAGTGGGCGGGGAATTGTCATATAGACATGGCGACCGCCACGGCTGCGCAACCCGCAGCGGCCGACCGGCCGAATTCACCCGGGAGGCAGACGCGCCACGCCGTCACCCGGCTGAGCCCGGGGGAGGGTGGGCGGTCCCGTGTTCGAAGGCCTACGATCCTCTGTTGTGTCCAAACTGACCGACGTGCCCAAACGGATCCTGATCGGGCGCGCACTGCGCAGTGATCGGCTCGGAGAAACGCTCCTGCCGAAGCGCATCGCCCTGCCCGTCTTCGCTTCCGACCCGCTGTCCTCCGTGGCCTACGCGCCTGGGGAGGTACTGCTGGTCCTGTCCATCGCGGGCGTGTCGGCCTACCACTTCAGCCCCTGGATCGCCCTCGCGGTCGTCGTGCTGATGTTCACGGTGGTCGCCTCCTACCGGCAGAACGTCCACGCCTACCCGAGCGGCGGCGGCGACTACGAGGTGGCCACCACCAACCTCGGCCCCAGGGCGGGCCTGACCGTCGCGAGCGCGCTGCTCGTCGACTACGTCCTCACCGTGGCCGTCTCCATCGCCTCCGGCATCGAGAACCTCGGCTCCGCGATCCCGTTCGTCGTCGAACACAAGGTGGCCTGCGCGGTCGCCGTGATCGTCCTGCTGACGCTGATGAACCTGCGCGGCGTCAAGGAGTCCGGCAAGCTGTTCGCCATCCCGACGTACGTGTTCGTCGCCGGCGTCTTCATCATGATCGCCTGGGGCGCCTTCCGCGGGGTGGTGCTCGGCGACACCATGCGGGCGCCGACCGCCGAGTACACGATCAAGGCCGAGCACCAGGGACTGGCCGGTTTCGCCCTGGTCTTCCTGCTGCTGCGCGCCTTCTCCTCCGGCTGTGCGGCGCTCACCGGCGTGGAGGCGATCTCCAACGGCGTCCCCGCCTTCCGCAAGCCCAAGTCGAAGAACGCGGCGAGCACGCTCGCCGCGATGGGCCTGCTGGCCGTCACCATGTTCTGCGGGATCATCGTGCTGGCCCTGGTCACCGACGTCCGGATGGCCGAGAACCCGGCCGCCGACCTGCTGCACAACGGCGTCGCCGTCGGCTCCGAGTACGTCCAGAACCCGGTGATCACCCAGGTCGCCGAGGCCGTCTTCGGCAAGGGCAGCTTCCTGTTCATCGTGCTCGCCGCGGCCACCGCGCTGGTGCTGTTCCTGGCGGCGAACACCGCCTACAACGGCTTCCCGGTGCTCGGCTCGATCCTCGCCCAGGACCGGTACCTGCCGCGCCAGCTGCACACCCGCGGCGACCGCCTCGCCTTCTCCAACGGCATCGTGCTGCTGGCCGGGGCGGCGACCCTGCTGGTCGTCATCTACGGCGCCGACTCCACCCGGCTGATCCAGCTGTACATCGTCGGTGTGTTCGTCTCCTTCACGCTCAGTCAGACCGGCATGGTCAGGCACTGGAACCGGCTCCTGGCCACCGAGAACGACCAGGTCAAGCGCCGTCACATGGTCCGTTCGCGGGCGATCAACACCTTCGGCGCCTTCTTCACCGGCCTGGTCCTGGTCGTCGTCCTCGGCACCAAGTTCACGCACGGAGCCTGGGTCGCCCTGCTCGGCATGGTGATCTTCTACGGGACGATGACCGCGATCCGCCGCCACTACGACGGCGTCGCCGCCGAGATCGCCGCCCCCGAAGGTCCCAGCGACGACAGCGTCCGGCCCTCGCGCGTCCACTCGGTGCTGCTCATCTCCAAGATCCACCGGCCGACGCTGCGCGCCCTCGCCTACGCCAAGCTGATGCGCTCCGACACCCTGGAGGCGCTGACCGTCAACGTCGACCCGGCCGAGACGAAGACGCTGCGCGACGAGTGGGAGCGGCGCGGGATCGACGTACCGCTGAAGGTCCTGGACTCGCCCTACCGTGAGGTCACCCGGCCGGTCATCGAGTACGTCAAGAGCCTGCGCCGGGAGTCGCCGCGCGACGCCGTGTCCGTGATCATCCCCGAGTACGTGGTCGGTCACTGGTACGAGCACCTGCTGCATAACCAGAGCGCCCTGCGGCTGAAGGGCCGGCTGCTGTTCACGCCCGGCGTCATGGTCACGTCCGTGCCTTACCAGCTGCAGTCCTCCGAGGTGGCGAAGAAGCGGGCGCGCAGGCGGCAGGAGTGGAACGCTCCGGGTTCCGTGCGGCGCGGACCCCTGCAGGAGGGGCACCCGAAGGAGCCGTCGGCGCCGCGCAGCCGGCCGGATTCCGGCGGCGCCGGGAGCTCTTCGAGCCCGGACGCGAAGAACTGACCCGCGCTCCGCGCGGACCCTCGTCCCCGCGTCCCGGCGCGTGGTGAACGGCCGGACGGCAGCCACGTAGACTGGTGGGCTGTTGTCCGGCCGTTCCTCGTTCGACGTTGTGGAGTCACCCCGCCATGCAGGCAGAACCGAAGAACCCGCAGGCGGTGTCGCTCGTCGGGCAGGAGTACGAAGTCGAGATCGGCCCCGTCGCCCACGGCGGCCACTGCATCGCCCGGACGGAGGCCGGCCAGGTCCTGTTCGTCCGGCACACGCTGCCCGGCGAGCGGGTCGTGGCCCGGGTGACGGAGGGCGAGGAGGGCGCGCGGTTCCTGCGGGCCGACGCCGTGCAGGTCCTGGAGGCGTCCAAGGACCGCGTCGAGGCTCCCTGCCCGTACGCCGGTCCCGGCCGCTGCGGCGGCTGCGACTGGCAGCACGCCAAGCCCGGCGCGCAGCGCCGCCTCAAGGGCGAGGTCATCGCCGAGCAGCTGCAGCGGCTCGCGGGCCTCACGCCCGAGGAGGCAGGCTGGGACGGCACCGTGATGCCGGCGGAGGGCGACAAGCTGCCGGCGGGCCAGGTGCCCCAGTGGCGGACCCGTGTGCAGTACGCGGTGGACGCCGACGGCAACGCCGGCCTGCGACGCCACCGCTCCCACGAGGTCGAGCCGATCGAGCACTGCATGATCGCGGCGCAGGGCGTCAGCGAGCTGGGCATCGAGGAGCGCGACTGGTCCGGCATGGCCTCCGTCGACGCCATCGCCGCGACCGGCTCCCAGGACCGCATGGTGATCCTCGAACCCCGACCGGGCGCACGCCTTCCGCTCGTCGAGCTCGACAGGCCCGTCTCCGTGATGCGCGTCGAGGAGCACGACGGCGGCATCCACCGCGTCCACGGCCGCGCCTTCGTACGGGAGCGGGCCGACGGCCGCACCCACCGGGTCGGCAGCGGCGGCTTCTGGCAGGTCCACCCGCAGGCCGCCGACACCCTCGTCAAGGCCGTCATGCAGGGCCTGCTGCCGCGCAAGGGCGACATGGCGCTCGACCTGTACTGCGGTGTCGGTCTCTTCGCCGGAGCACTCGCCGACCGGCTCGGCGACAAGGGCGCGGTCCTCGGCATCGAGTCCGGCAAGCGCGCCGTCGAGGACGCCCGGCACAACCTCGCCGGCTTCGAGCGGGTGCGGATCGAACAGGGCAAGGTCGAGAGCGTCCTTCCGCGGACCGGGATCACCGAGGTCGACCTCATCGTCCTGGACCCGCCGCGCGCGGGAGCGGGCAAGAAGACGGTGGAGCACCTGTCGTCGCTGGGCGCGCGGAAGATCGCCTACGTCGCGTGCGACCCGGCCGCGCTGGCCCGGGACGTGGCCTACTTCCGGGACGGCGGCTACCGGGTGCGCACCCTGCGGGCGTTCGACCTGTTTCCGATGACGCACCACGTGGAGTGCGTGGCGATTCTGGAGCCGGCCGCAAAGGGCTCTTGACCTGCGGTTTTGTGCGTGCGCATTCGTGCGGTGTGGGCGACGTCCTGACGCTGAAATGACGCTCATGTGACGGTCGAACTGATGATGCGTCAGGTCGTGTGTGCGTCCTTCTCCACGCCAAGGCGCCGAAGGGAGGCGTGTGCGCGGCGCGGAAGCCAGGATGCGCAGCCGCTCGTGGGTGGGGGAACCCGGGGCGGCGGTCCGGACGGTCAGGTGTCGGTCGCAGCGGTGTTGGCGGTGAGCGTGTCCCGGTCCAGGACCAGCAGCCGGCGGGCGGTTCGTCAACGGATCCACCCATGAGTGTCCGTCGACGTGAGCCGACACCGAGGGCTGTCGCTGACGGGGGAGGGCATGCCCGCGGACGTCCGTCGACAGCGGAAGACCCCGGCCGTGAACAAGGCCGGGGTCTTCCGCTGTGGCGAAGCCGCCGGCGGTGGCGGCGGTCGGCTCAGTCGGCGGCGAGCAGGTGGGCGGGGGCGATCCGGGACAGCCCCCGGATCGGCACCGTCAGAGCCGCCACCACCAGGGCGGTCGCCGCGAGCGTGGCCAGCAGGGCGGCGCCGGCGACCGGGAACAGGTGTCCCTGCAGCACGCCCCGGCCGAGGGCCAGCACCCCGGCCAGACCGGCCACCGCACCGGACAGGCCGCCCAGCAGAGCCAGTCCGATTCCCTCGTAGAGGGTCAGCTTCGCCAGCTCGCGGTCGGTCCAGCCGGTCGCCCGCAGCACCGCGAGATCGGCGGCGCGCTCGCGCTGCGAGATGACCAGGACGTCGATGGCGCCGGCGGCGCCCAGCAGCAGGGACAGGGCGACGCTGAGGTAGTCGGCCTCGCGCGCCTGCGCCACCACGGCACTGCCGAGCAGCGACCCGGCCACCTCGCCCCGGAAGGCCAGCGTCAGGGCGAGCAGCACAGTGAAGGCGGCCACTCCCAGCGCCAGTCCTGCCGCGCCCAGCAGCGTGCGGCCCCGCACCCGCAGAAGGTTGAGCATGGCCAGTCCGGCCACCGAACGCACCGGGTGTGCGCGGCGGGCCGCCGTCACCGGGGGCCGGACGGCTTCCATCGGTCCCAGCCGGGTGGCGAGCCAGGCGGGTATCAGGCCCGCCGCCGTGGCCAGGAGGAGCGCCACCGGGAGCACGAGGAGTGACTTGGCGCCGGCTTCGGGCTGGCCCAGCACCCGGCCCAGCACGTACGCGAGCACCGTGCCCACGGCTCCGGCGGCGAGGCCGATCAGCGCCAGTTCGGCGAGGACCAGGCGGAGCACTTCGCCACCGCTCCAGCCGAGGCAGCGCAGCGTGCCGATCTCGATGCGCCGTGAGCGCACCGAGGCCAGCGCCGCCTGGCCGAGGAAGAGCGCGCACACGACGAGGACCAGCACGAAGAGCACCGCGCTCTTGGTGTCCACCGCCCGGAGAATGCGCAGTGCCACGCCCTTGGCGACCCAACGCTCCGTCACCTGCGCCGAGGCGCTCAGTGCCACCGTCTGCGGCGCGGGCGAGCTGCCGACGGTGACGTCGACCTGGAGCCGGGGGTAGGTGGCCCGGATCTTCCCGGCCACCGCGTTCACCCGCGCCCGGGAGGCGGTGTCGACGCCGGTCACTCCGGCCACCCGGATCCTGATCGCGCTGACCGGCGCCTTGTCCTGGAGGCTCGGGACCCGACGGCTCTTGGTGAGCGCGGTGATGGAGTCCATCGTCGTCAGCATGGTGGGCGGCGGGCTGACGTAGCCGCCCAGGTTGCGGTCGGGCTGCAGCGGCTTGCCGTGGAGCCTCGCTCGGGTCGCGCTGTCCGCGCCGGTGACCTGTGGCGTCTGGTAGGTCTCCAACGGGGCGTCGGACAGGGGTGAGAAGCCGGGCAGTTTGCCGGTGTCGTAGCGGCCGACCAGGTGGACGAAGGGATTGGGCAGGCGTCCGGAGTCCACGCCGTCGCAGGTACCCAGCCCGATGCAGTTCGTGGCGACGTGGCTGGTCACCTTTCGGTACTGGGTGCCCTGGCGGTTCTCCTCGGGGACGTTGGTGAACGGCTGCTGGTCGAAGTTGGTGATCCACAGGCTGGGCTTCTGCGGGGGCTGCGTCTGTGCGGCGAGGTCGCCGTCGGAGGTCCGGTGGTAGGTGACCGGGCCGACCGACCAGTAGGCCCCGGTGTCGAACGAGTCCTCGGTCAGCGCCTTCCGGTAGCCCTTGCTCAGGTCGACTCGGGTCCTGCCCACCGTTGTGCCGTGCAGGTTTCGGACGAAGCCGGCGGCTGTCGGGTTGCCCAGTTTCGAGGGCAGCTGCGCCGGGTCCCCGACGTCGAGCCGCTCGACGGTGGCGTCGAGCGTGCCGGTGGTCAGCGGGTTGTCGCTGAGCAGCGCCGGGATGTACGAGTCGTGCTGTCCGTGGACGCTCTTGGCGCCCGACACCCTCCACGGCTTGTCCTGCTCGGTGAGCATCCGGCCCGAGGCGATGGTGCCGCCCAGGCCCACCAGCCGGTCCTCGGCCACCGGGTCGATGGCGGACAGCAGCACGGGGTAACTGACCGGAACGTCGATGGTGGCCTTGTCCTGGCCGGACTGGCAGTTCATCCGCGAACTCAGGTCCGGGTCGAACGGCGACCTGTCCCTGAGGTCCTCGGCGATGATGTTCGGCTTCAACGGCAGATTCAGGTTGAACTCGGTCTGCTCGGTCTTGTCCCGGTTGAAGTAGAAGCAGACGTCGTACTTCCCCTTGATCCGATACCGCTGGGTGCTCTTGTCGGCCGCACCCGTCTCCAGGGTGTCGGACTCGAAGAGGCCGTCCGACTCCGACGCCGACGTCAGGGGGGAGCGGGTGAGGTAGACGTACTCGTCCGAGGTGCGGTAGCTGCCCAGTCCGGAGGTGAGCGTAGGGCGGATGCGCAGGATCTGCCGGGACGCCTTGCCGTCCAGGAAGCGCGACACGTCCACCGTGACGGTGCTCGCCACCATGAGATAGCCGATGTTGGCGACCGGCGCGGCCACGTCGACCCCGGCCAGGCCGCGGATGCCCCGGTACTGGTCGATGGTGATGCCGCCGAACGTGCCGGACAGGAAGTTCGGCGTGACCAGACCGCTCCGCCGCTCCACGTCCGTCTGCGCGTCGGGCGGGCGCACCAGGACGTCGTACGCGGAGCGTGCGTTCTTCCGTACGGTGCCCACGGTGGTCGCCTGGCTCGTGCTCACCGTCGCGGTCAGCAGGGTGAAACTGGTCGCCGCCACCAGGATTCCGGCGGCCAGGGCCAGCGCGCGCCCGCGCCGCCGCCGTAGCTGGTCGAGAATCATCGCCATCACGGGCGCAGGCCCCCCAGCCGGTGCAGCACGTCGCCGGACGGTGTGATCCGCTGGTCCGAGGTGATCCTGCCGTCCTGCAGCCGCACCACCCGGTCGCCGCCCGCGGCGACCTCCGCGTCATGCGTGGCGATCAGCATCGTCATCCCGTAGCGCTCGCGCAGCGACATCAGCAGGTCGACGATCTCCCGCCCGATCACGCTGTCCAGGTTGCCCGTGGGCTCGTCGGCCAGTAACAGTCCCGGCCGGTTGATCAACGCCCGTGCGACGGCGACGCGTTGCTGCTGGCCGCCCGACAACTGCGAGGGCAGGGCGTCGGCCCGCTGGTCCAGTCCGACGGCTTCGAGCAGCTCCATGCCGCGCGCACGCCGGTCGAAGTCCACTCTGCGCGGCAGGACGGGGGCGAGCACATTGTCCAGCGCGGTCAGCGCGGGCAGCAGGTGGAAGCGCTGGAAGACGAAGCCGACACGCCGCCGGTGACGGTCCAGATCCCGGGGTGTCAATGGTGTGCCGTCGATCTCGACGCGCCCCTCGTCGGGCTGGTCCATGCCGCCCGTCACATGCAGGACGGTCGATTTGCCGGCGCCGGACGGCCCGGTCAGCATCACCACCTCGCCGGCCGCGACCTCCAGGTCGATCTCGTCCAGAGCGGTCAGCCCGGGATACCGGCGGCTCACCCCGTGCAACGCCACGCTCACAGCCATTGATGCAACCTCGCCCTCGTACATCGCGGCACATGCGTCGCCGCCCCTGCATTGCGACAATTCAGGGGTATGTTGTCACAATGTAGAAGGGACGTGTATGCCGCTCCACCATGCCGTGCTCGCGTTGCTGACCCGGCGACCGAATCACGGATACGAACTCAAGGCCCGGTTCGAGGAGGCCGTCGGCCCGCAGTGGGGCGGCCTGAACATCGGTCACCTCTACCAGATCCTCGAACGGCTGGTCCGTGACGGCTATGTCTCGCGCTCGCAGGTCACGCAGACCGACCGGCCCGACAAGAACCTCTACACACTCACCGAAGCGGGCGAGGCCGAGCTGCGCTCGTGGGCGACCACCGCCTGGGTGCGCGTCGGCGGCTTCCGCGACGAGCTGTTCCTGAAGCTCCTCGGCGCTGTCGCGCTGGGCCCGCAGGCCCTGGCCACCCTGATCGAGTCGCAGCGGCAGACCTACCTGTCCGAGCTCGCGGGCCTGGGGCAGCAGCGCCGCGCCCACGCCGACGAGCCGCTGGTCGCCGTCCTGATCGACGCCGCCATCGCGCACACCAAGGCCGACCTCGGACTGCTGGACAGCGCCGCACAGCATCTGGGCCCGCTCGCCACGGCACAGGGCGCGCAGGCGCCCGAGGAGCGCTCACCCTCACGGCTACGGGGCGACGCCGACGAGGCGCCGAGGGGCAGGGCGGGATGAGAGGGGGCCGTACGCGCGGGGATGGATCGTCGACCGTGACCCTCGATCGACGCTCTGGGCTCCCGCATGCGGGACAACGCGCCGAGGACTATGCGCGGCGTTCTCTTGCGTCGTGGCCGGGCCGGCCGACCGTTCCATCCGTCCCTGCAGGACACCGCTCCGGACACCGAGGCACGGGTCAGCTGACTGGACAGAACCGAAAGCCGGGCCCTCGCCCGCATCGGCCAGATCTGAGCTTCCCCGGGGGATGCGGAAACGATGCTTCGCCCCGTCCAGTAAGGACAGGGCGAAGGCGTTGTGTGGGTCGGCGTCGCTGATCCAGCGGGGCGGCCAGTGGGAGACGAAGGGCATCGACTCCCGCGGCGCGGCCGACAGGGCGGGCAGGTCACGCCCACGTCGATGGCGGCGTCGCACAGTCAGGGCATCGCGCCGTCCGATGCTGCGGCGGTGGAGTTGCGCAGCACGAGTTCCGTGCTCACCTCCATGTGCTCCATCAGGAGCTTCTGCCCCTCGATGAGGGACAGCAGCGCGCGGGCGGCCTTCTGGCCCATGTCGTGCAGCGGCTGGCGCACGGTGGTCAGACCGGGGAAGCTCTGGGCCGCCTGGGGGAGGTCGTCGAAGCCGACGACCGAGAAGTCGCTGGGGACGTTCAGGCCCAGGGCCCGGGCGGCATCGATCGCGCCGAGGGCCATGAGGTCGGCGCCGGCGACGATCGCTGTGGGCCTGTGCTCGGTGATCAGGCGGGTGGCCGTACGGAATCCGCAGGCGTAGGAGAAGTCGCAGGACGCGACCATGCGCTCGTCCACCTTCAGGCCGGCGAGTCGCATCGCGTCCTCGAAGCCCTGGAAGCGGACCGAGGTGCTCTCGAGGTCCTCCTCGCCGCGGAGGTAGGCGATCCGTGTGTGGCCCAGGTCGATCAGGTGCTGGGTGCCCTGGCGCATGCCGTGGTAGTTGTCGACGGTCAGGCGGGGCAGCGGTACGTCCAGACGCCGGGGGTCGATGATCACGCAGGGCAGGTTCTGGCGGCGGAGCAGGTTCACCGTCTCGTCCTCCAGGACCGGAGCGATCATCAGGACGCCGTCGACCATGCCACGGCTGAGGAACTCGATCCGGTCCTTTTCCCGCACCGCGTCCTGGTATGAGGCGTTGACCAGCAGTTCCTGCTCGGCGCTCGCCAGCTCGTCGGCGACGCCGCGGAGGATCTCCAGGCCGTACTGGCTGGTGAGGTCCAGGGCGATGAGACCGACGAGCCCGGTGCGGCCGGCCTTGAGGTTGCGGGCCGAGACGTTGGGCCGGTAACCGAGCCGGCCCGCGACCTCCAGGACACGGCGCCGGGTCTCCTCGGAGGCGCCGGGCTTTCCGTTCATCACGTTGGACACGGTCATCGCGGAGACGCCGGCCTCCTCGGCCACCTGCGCGATGGTCACCCGCCCTGTCACTCCAACTCCTTCTGCTTGCCGAGCACTTGGGCCGAGCCGGAGCTGCGGCCATGAGGCGCCCACTCTTGCACGACCGCACCGAAACATCCAGGAAACTGTAACGATAAGGCAGTGCGTCCTTGAGGGGAACCCTGCCCGAGCATGGGTAGTGCGGTGCCCTGGGCTAGTCCCGGCGACCACGGAAAGTTACGTATAGATGTCACCTAAGTTTTGCGTTACAGTTCCCGGCCATCGGCACGAAACGTTTGCCGCAACTTGGGTCCACCGACCCTTTTCGCCGAATCGGCGCTGTTCCCACCTGGACACGGCCCGACCGGATCGAACCCCCTTCAGATATGACGAGTCGGTCTGCACCGACGATGGGTGAGGTGTGCAATGAAGCGCTCTGGGAGACGAATCGCGGTCGCCGCCACGGTCGCCGCCATGGCGATGTCGCTGGCCGCGTGCGGCGGCGGGTCGAACAGTTCCTCGAGTGACGGGACGGTGACCCTGCACGTGGAGGCATGGAAGGGCGGTGGCGCGGAGCCGGCGAACGTCGCCGAGATCAACAAGGCGTTCGAGAAGGCGCACCCCAAGATCAAGATCGACTTCGAATACGTCACCGCGAACGACACCTACGTCCAGAAGCTTCAGCCCGAACTGCTCGGCGGGAAGGCCGGCGACGTGATCATGGTCGACACGGACAAGATGAAGAAGTGGGGCGCCTCCGGCTACCTCGCCGACCTGTCCAAGGAGTCCTGGGCGAGCAAGATAGCCCCCGACGCCCAGCCCTTCGCGCAGTCCGACGGCAAGACGCTGGCCATGCCCATGGAGCTCATAGGCATCGGCCTGTACGCCAACATGGACCTGCTCAAGAAGGTCGGCGTCAGCGAAGTCCCCGCCGACTGGCCGACGTTCCTCGCCGACCTCGCCAAGCTCAAGAAGGCGGGCATCAACCCCATCGCGCTGCCCGACAAGTCCGGCTGGACCGGCAGCTCCACCTTCCAGGCGGCCGGATCGACCCTCGTCTACCAGCAGAACAAGCAGTGGGACACTGACTTCACCAGCGGCAAGGCGTCCTTCGACCCGGACTGGAAGGCGCCGCTGGAGCAGTTGAAGACCCTGGAGGACAAGGGGTACGTCGACTGGAAGAACGAGCTCGGCGTCGACGAGTGGTCGCAGGGCCCGCAGAACTTCAGCGCCGGCAAGAGCGCCTTCTACTACCAGGGCGCCTGGCAGGTCTCCAACGTCAAGAAGGCCGGCTTCCCCGTCTCCTTCGCACCCTGGCCGGGCGGCGCCGCGGGCACCAAGCCCAACGGGATGCTCTTCTCCGGCACCATGTGGGCCGTCAACTCCCAGTCTCAGCAGGGCGACGCGGCCCGTGAGTACGTCGACTTCTGGTCGCAGAGCGAGAACCTCGCCAAGTACCTCGACGCCGAGCACGCGGAGTCGCCGTTCACCGGCGGTACGACCCCGGAGAGCACCGAGACGACGTCGTTCACCACGGCCTTCAAGGAAGGCCGTTACCGGATCTTGCCGTCCAACTCCTGGTACGGCGCGGCCGCCGAGACCGCGATCGGCTCGAAGATCCAGGCGTTCCTGCTGGGCAAGGCGTCCACCGCGCAGACCCTCAAGGACATCCAGACCGCGGCGTCGGCCAAGTAGCCCCGCCCGCCTCTCGGCCAGCCGTGGCGGGAGCGTGTGGGACGGCTTCTGACCGCCCCCGCCACGGCCACTGAACCGCCCCCCGCCCCCGCCGCGGCCACTGAGAAGCCACGGTCACGAGGAGGACCCCCGTGTTCCACCGACGGCGCGCCACCATGGCCGCCTTCCTGCTGCCGGCGCTCGCCGTCTACGGCACGTTCATGCTGTATCCGCTGGTCCGCGGCGTGTACCTGAGCATGACCGACAGCCTTGGCGGCCCGATCGCCCACTTCGTCGGCACCGACCAGTACAAGGCCATGGCCGACAGCCCGGACGTCACCGCCGCCCTGTGGCACACCATCCTGTACGCGGCGGTCGTCGTGGTCGTCCAGAACGGCCTCGGCCTGCTCTTCGCGAGCCTGCTCTTCCGCCGCCCGAAGGTCCGCAAGGCGCTCAGCGTGACGCTGCTGACCCCCACCCTGGTCTCACCGGTGATGGCGGCCTTCATCTGGTCGTACCTCTTCGCCCCGGACGGCGGCATCAACGCGCTGCTCGGTCTGTTCGGTCTCGACTCGCTGCAGCACGTCTGGCTCGGAGACACCTCGACCGCCCTGTACGCGGTGGCCGCCGTCAACATCTGGATGTTCGCGGGCTACTCGTGCGCCATCTTCCTGGCCGGCTACATGAGCGTGCCGACCGAACTCCTCGACGCCGCCGCGGTCGACGGAGCGGGCGGCTGGCGGCGGTTCAGGAGCGTCGAGTGGCCGATGCTGGCTCCCGCGCTGACCGTGAACGTCACCCTCAGCCTCATCGGCTCGCTCAAGGTCTTCGAGTTCCCCCTGGTGCTCACCAACGGCGGCCCTGCCGGCGCCACCGAGACGCTGACCACCCTCGTCTACCGGAACGTGTTCGGCGGCGGGAAGTTCGCCTTCGGCATCGCCGTCTCCGTACTGCTCCTGGTGACCGTGGTCGTCCTGTCCAGCGCCACCTCCTCCCTGCTCCGGCTCCGCGAGCGACGAATCTGACAGGCGGCCGACCATGACCTCCAAGACCCTTTCCCCGCCGGCCGCCCAGCGCTCCGCGTCTCGCTTGCCGCATGCCCCCGCCAAGTCCTCGACGCCAGGCACCCGTTGGCGTCGGGCGGTCGGCGGCCTCGGAACCGTGCTTCTCTGCCTCGGTGTGCTGGTGTTCGTCCTGCCGTTCGTGTTCACCCTCATCACCTCGCTGCGCACCGCGGCGGACGTGGCCCGGGCCCCGCTCGGCATCCCGCACACCTTCACTCTGAAGAACTTCTCCGACGCCTTCTCGCAGATCCACTACGGCCGCAGCGCCCTGAACACCCTGCTCATCACGGGCTTGTCCTGCCTGAGCATCACCGTGATCGGCTCGCTGGCCAGCTACCCGCTCGCCCGCATCACCCAGGGCTGGGCGACCTGGGTCTACCGGCTGTTCATCCTGGGCACCTCGGTGCCGGTCTTCGTCGTGGTGGCGCCGCTGTACCTGCTGATGCGCGACCTCAACCTGCTGGACAACTACGCGGGCGTGGTCTTCATCTACACGGCGATGTTCCTGCCGGTCGCCGTGTTCTTCTACACGAGCTTCATCCGCTCGATCCCCATGGACATCGAGGAAGCCGCCGCGCTGGACGGA
Source organism: Streptomyces sp. SAS_272 (assembly GCF_052543235.1). Taxonomy (NCBI): domain Bacteria; kingdom Bacillati; phylum Actinomycetota; class Actinomycetes; order Kitasatosporales; family Streptomycetaceae; genus Streptomyces; species Streptomyces sp. SAS_272. Next base: position 68,234 of record NZ_JBMNDR010000048.1, read on the forward strand.
TGCGGGGCCTTCCGCACCTTCTTCACGATCATCCTGCCGCTGCTGCGCCCGATCACCAGCACCCTGCTGACCTTCATCTCGCTCCAGGTCTGGAACGACCTGATCGTCCCGCTGGTCTTCCTGCAGGACCCCGGCAAGCGCACGGTCATGGTCAACGCCTACTCGTTCATCGACCCGCACACCGTGCAGCCGACGACCCTGTTCCCGGCCGCCCTGCTCGGCGTGGCGCCGCTGTTCGTGATCTTCGTCTTCCTGCAGCGCCACGTGGTCGCCGGCATGTCCGCGGGCGCGGTCAAGTCCTGACCGCAGGGCGCCCGTTCACCTGCTTGCGCCTACCGCGTGCCGCCGCCGTACGACCATCCGGCGCTGCCCTGCCGCCATCAGTTCCGACGTCCGGAAGGACCCCCCACCGATGTACGTGGTCTCCTACTTCACCGACGCCGATGAGGCGCTGCATCTCGCCTACAGCCACGACGGCGAGCGGTTCACGCCGGTGAACGGCGGCCGGCCCGTCCTGCGGGGCACGCTCTCCACCGGCCGCTTGCGCGACCCCTTCATCGGGATCGGCCCCGACGGGCTGTTCCATCTGCTGGCCACCGACGGCTGGACGAGCCCGTCCATCGTCCACGCCACGTCCGCCGACCTTCTCAACTGGTCCGAGCAGCGGCTGATCCCGGTGATGTCCCGGGTGGCCGGCGCCCTCAACGCCTGGGCCCCGGAGTTCTTCCTGGACCGGAAGACCGGCCTGTACCACCTCATCTGGTCGTCCGTCGTCGAACCGGGCGGTACCGCCGACGGCCGCGGCTTCGAGCACAACAGCCAGGACCACCGCATCTGGCACTGCACCACCGCCGACTTCCACACCTTCTCGGCACCCGGCATCTTCTTCGACCCCGGCCACACCGTCATCGACGCCACCGTGCGGGAGGCGGCCGACGGCGGTTTCCTCATGGCCTTCAAGGACGAACGCGGCGTCAACGACCTCGCCACCGCGCACAAGGACATCCATGTGACCACCTTCGAGACGCCCGGCGGCCCCTACACCGCGCCCAAGGGGCCGGTGACGCCTTCCCTTGTGGAAGGACCGTCAATGTTCCGCCGGGGCGACGAATGGATCATGATTTACGACCACTTCCTCGAAGGCAGATACGGAGCGGCCCGCAGCGAGGACGGAGTGGACTGGCAGCCCCTCGGGCTGAACCTGCCGCCGGGCATGCGGCACGCCTCCGTCCTTCAGACGCCCGTCCCGGCCGCCCTTTCGGCGCTCGTGACGCCGTAGAGCACCCACAGAATCCCGGCGTCGCGCCTCGGGCGAGCCGCCCGGTGCAGGAACACCCGCGTCACGCATCCGCGGCGCGGCGGACTCGATCACTCAGCAAGGAGCGTCGCAATGGAGCGTTGCAGGCCAACGCGCCCGGCCCGCCGGGCAGCACGCGTTCTCGCCCTCCTCGCCACGATGGCGGGAGCACTCCTGGCCCCGGCCCACACCGCGCTCGCGGCGGGCACCGACTACTACGTCGACTGCTCGGCAGCCGGCAACGGCAGCGGCACCCAGGCCAGCCCTTGGAACGCTGTCGGCAGCGTCAACGGCACCACCTTCGCCGCCGGCGACAGCATCCTGTTCAAGGCCGGCACCACCTGCACCGGGCAGCTCTCCCCGGGCGGCTCGGGAGCCTCGGGCAGCAACATCTCGATCAGCTCCTACGGCTCCGGCGCCAAGCCCGTCATCGACGCGGCCGGCGCGGCCGGCGCGGTTGTCAAACTGCTCAACCAGCAGTACTGGGACATCGGCGGCCTGGAGCTGATCGACAACGCCTCCTCGCCCGCCTACCGCTCCGGCGTCCTCGCCGAGAACAGCTCCGGCGGCGTCCTGCACCACATCCGCGTGCACGACATGTACATCCACAACATCGCCGGCTACGGCGGCGGCTGGTACTCCACCAACGCGGGCGTCGGCGTCCAGACGGACCACACCACCCCGGTCTCCACGTGGGACGACATCGTGGTCGAGAACAACACCTTCGACCACGTCGACCGCATCGCCGTGGCTGTCACCCCGGACGGGGACGGCCAGGGAACCGGCCTGACCACCGGCACGGTCATCCGCAACAACACCATGACCTACGACGGCGCGGACGACATCCTCGTCGTCAAGAACGACGGCGCCCTCATCGACGGCAACAAGGCCGGCTACGGTGGCGCCAAGTCCACCTGCCCGCCGTCCGGGCAGTACTGCAACGGCGCCTCGGCCGGCATCTGGATGTCGGGCAGCTCCAACACCGTCGTCCAGAACAACGAGGTGTACTGCCACATCAACGGCGCCGACGGCACCGGTTACGACGTGGACTGGGGCAACCACAACACCACGTTCCAGTACAACTACAGCCACCAGAACCTCGGCGGCTTCATACTGGTCATGCCGCCGTTCACCATCGCCAACGAGCCCACTTCGACCGTCCCCAGCGACGGCACGGTGATCCGCTACAACATCAGCGAGAACGACGGCACCAACGTGGGCTGTCCTGCCTCCGGCGCCCCGACCCACGGTACCGGGGTCTTCCACTTCGTGGGCAACATCCCCAACAAGAGCGGCAGTTCCGTCGCCGTCCCGCTCGTCTACAACAACAGCGTCTACGTCAACAAGAGCGGTCTGAACACCCCGATCCTCTACTCCCGCAAGGGATCGAGCGTCACCGGCACCCTGTCCTTCCGGAACAACGCCGTCTTCAACTACGGTACCGGCGGCTACTTCACCACCAGCTCCGGCTCCGTCTACTCCAACAACCTCTTCTACGGAAACCACCCGTCGTCCGAGCCCGCCGACGCCGCGAAGGTCACGGCCGACCCTGAGCTCCGCAACCCGGGCAACGGCGACTCCTCGTCCTCGTACACCGGCAAGAACGCCTACCAGGTCCACCCGTCCTCACCGGTGATCCGGGCCGGCGCGGTCATCTCCGACAACGGCGGCAAGGACGCCTTCAACAACACGGTCTCCTCCACGGCCGCCCCCAACATCGGCGCCTACAACGGCACCGGCGGCAACCTCCTCTCCAACGCCGGTTTCGAAACAGGCGCGTTGAGCCCCTGGACCCAGGCCAGCGGCAACGCCTCATCCGTGACCGGCTCGGGCGCCCACACCGGCGGATACGCGCTCACCACGACCGCGAGCAGCAGCGGCGCCAACCAGGCGCTGACCGGCCTGAGCCCCAACACCACCTACCTGCTGACCGGGTGGGCCAAGGTCGCCACCGCCGGCGAGACCCTCGCCATCGGCGTGAAGAACTTCGGCGGTACGGAGACGTACACCAACATCGCCACGACGTCGTACACCCAGGCGGCGATCCTCTTCACCACCGGCTCCTCCAGCACCACGGCCACCGTCTACTGCTGGAAGAACGCGGGCGGCTCGGGCGCCGGCTACTGCGACGACCTCGCGGTGGAGCCCCTGTCCTCCGCTACCAACGCGATCACCAACCCCGGCTTCGAAGGCGGCACGCTGACCCCCTGGGCCCAGTCCACCGGCACGGCGTCCAGCGTGGTCGCGTCCAATGCCCGCACCGGCACGTATGCCCTGCAGACGGGCGTCAGCGCCAGCGGGGCGATCCAGACGGTCGGCGGTCTCACCTCCAGCGGCACGTACCTGCTCGCCGGGTGGGCCAAGGTCGCCACCGCCGGGGAGGAGGTCTCGGTCGGGGTGAAGAGCTTCGGCGGTACGGAAACGTATCTGCGAGCCTCGACCACGTCCTACGCCCAGCAGCCCATCTTCTTCACCACGGGCGCCACCGCCACCTCGGCAGGCGTGTACTGCTACAAGAACGCCGGCTCGGCCGCCGGATACTGCGACGACTACACCCTGATCAAGCTCCCCTGACCGTCGCGGACTCTGCAGCAGGAACGATTCCTCCAGGAGGGGGGGGCCGGGGCAACC
>NZ_JBMNDR010000049.1:0-72128 GCF_052543235.1 Streptomyces sp. SAS_272
GTGCTGACCATGGTCGCCCGCCCGCTCAGCGTCGTCCTGTGCCTGACCCCGTTCCGGGTGCCCTGGCAGGAGCAGACGCTGATGTCCTGGGCCGGGCTGACCGGCGGTGCGGGGCGAGCGACGGCGGTCACACCACCGCGCCGCGCCAGCCCCCGGTCTCCAGGCCGCGCTCCTCGATGAACGTCTTGAAGCGCTCGAGGTCCCCCTTGGTCTGGCGCTTCACGAAGCCCAGCTTGTCGCCGACGTTCTCGGCGACGCCTTCCGGCTGGAACTCCATCTGGAGCATCACCTTCGTGTGGGCGTCGTCGAGCCGGTGGAAGGTCACCACCCCGGCCTGCCGGGCCTCGCCCGAGACCGTGGTCCAGGCGACCCGTTCGTCCGGGATCTGTTCGGTGATCTCCGCGTCGAACTCCCGGTGCACTCCGTTGACACTGGTCACCCAGTGCGTGAGCGTGTCGCTCCGCTGCTCGACGCGCTGCACGCCGCCCATGAACTCGGGGAAGCTCTCGAACTGCGTCCACTGGTTGTAGGCCGTGTGCACGGGCACGTCGACCTCGATGGATTCCTCGACCTGCGACACGGTCGTCTCCTCCTGTGTTGTCGGGTTCATCCTGTCGGTGCTGCCCGTGGCGGGTACCCGCCACAGCGGCGGCAAACAGGCCGGTTCGGTCAGTCGACGTCGAAGGTGTAATGGGCGGTGTGGTCGAGCAGGTCCGCCGGGGTGGTGTCGTTCCAGGGCCGCATCGTCTCGTGCAGGTCGACGACGTCCGGGGTACCGCCACCGGGGACGTACCCGGACCCCGGGTGCCGGCGCTGCCACCGGGCCCACAGTTTGTCGATGAAGGCGTGGTGCAGCCAGAACACCGGGTCGTTGGGGGAGACCCCGGTCGACATCTGTCCGCCGACCCACACATGGACCCGGTTGTGCAGGTTCACGCCGCGCCAGCCCTCCAGGTGATTGCGGAAGCCGTCGGAGGCGCTGTTCCAGGGAGCCATGTCGTAGGTCGCCATCGCGAGCACCGACTCGACCTCGGCCCGGGTCGGCAGCTCGCGGACGCCCGTGCCCAGTGAGCGGCGCAGGTAGGTGCGGCCGTCCACCCGGACGTTGATCGGCCAGCCGCCCGCCGCCGCGGCGAACGGACCGTCCATCACCTGGCCGTCCCGGCTGCGCCCGCTGCCGCCGAGGAAGTCCGGCGCCCACAGCGAGGATCGGGGCGAACGATCGGCGGACCAGTCCCAGTACGGCAGCGCCACCGAGGCGTCCACCGACTGCAGCGCCCGCTCGAACTCCAGCAGGAATCTGCGGTGCCACGGCAGGAAGGAGGGCGAACGGTGGCCGGTGCGCTCGCCGTCGTCGGTGTCGCCGAGGATGAACGCGTTGTGCGTGGTGACGAAGGCGTCGTAGCGGCCGGTGCGCTTGAGTTCGAGGAGGGCGGCGACCAGCCGCCGCTTCTCGTCGGCGGTCAGGGCGGCCTGGTTCTTGCGGACGGTCATGTGCGGTGCTCCAAGGGTGCGGAAGGGCAGGGCGGTCGGCGGGTCAGCCGGCCGGGAACGGGACGAGCCGGGCGCCCTGCAGTTCGTCGACCGCGGCGCGGGCCGCGGCCCGAGGCGTGGACACCGGGTCGTAGTGACTGACCACGCTGATCCAGGAGCCGTCGGCGTTGCGCATCACATGCAGCTCGACCCCGTCGACGTACACGGCGTAACCGCCCCCGTGGTGATGGCCGCCGCCGCCCTGGATCCGGCCCTGTATCCGGCGGCCCCGGTAGACCTCGTCGAAGGCCTCGGGGGAGCCGTGCGCAGGGTGCCCGCCGTCGCCGGCGCGGGCGGCACGGGCGGCGGGGACGGCGGCGAGCGTGGCGCCGGCGGCGACGGCGGCCGCGGTGAGTGCGCGACGACGGCTGAGTTGCGGCATGCGGGATCTCCCAGGGGATGAAGGGTCGGCGACCCCGCATGCCTATCGGCCGGGCGACGGGGCCGGGAAATCTCCCGAGAGAGGTTGGCTCCGATCCGGACATTCGCTTACAAGTGGTGCAGTCTTGAACCAAGATGATCTTGACCCTGGGTGCGGCCGCCGTGGGGCGGAACGGGCAATTCCTTTCCGCCGGGACACCGCTTCCGGTGATCTTTCTCGGGCCGCGATGTCGTCGGTGGTGTGGCTCACGTGCGAAAAGTGGCGCGATCGGGCAGGTGGGGCGTCCGCGAGGCGCCCTCGCCCCCTGCTACCCTGCGTCGTCAATCAACCACGTCTGGTAACTCCAAGGGGTGCGCGTGAAGGTCGCCTGTGTCGGCGGCGGGCCCGCCGGCCTGTATCTCTCGATCCTGCTCAAGCGGCAGGACCCGTCCCACGACGTCACCGTCCACGAGCGCAACCCGGAGGGCTCGACCTACGGCTGGGGCGTCACGTACTGGCAGGGTCTCCTCGACGAACTCCGCTTCCACGACCCCGAGTCGGCGCGCGCGATCGAGGAGAGCTCGGTCCGCTGGAACGAGGGCGTCGCGCACGTGAGGGACCTGGCGACCCGTCAGCCCGGCGACAACGGGCACGGCATCGGCCGTCACCGGCTGCTGGAGATCCTCGCGGACCGGGCCCGCGAGCTCGGCGTGCGGCTGGAGTTCGAGAGCGAGATCACCGCCGAGAACCTGCCGGACGCCGACCTCGTCGTGGCAGGCGACGGCGTCCGCAGCGCCCTGCGCACCCACCACGCGGACGACTTCGGCGCGCAGCTCACGGAGGGCCGCAACTCCTACGTCTGGCTCGGCACGACCAAGGTCTTCGACTCCTTCACCTTCGCCTTCGTGGAGACCGCGCACGGCTGGATCTGGTGCTACGGCTACCCCTTCAGCGACGAGCAGAGCACCTGCGTGATCGAGTGCGCCCCCGAGACCCTGACCGGGCTCGGCCTCGACCGGGCGAGCGAGGCCGACGGCCTCGCCGACCTGGAGAAGCTCTTCGCGCACATCCTCGACGGCCACCCCCTCGTCGGCCGCGCCTCCTCCGCCGGCGGCAGCGCCCAGTGGCTCACTTTCCGCACGCTGGTCAACCGCACCTGGCGCCACGGCAACCTCGTCCTTCTGGGCGACGCCGCGCACACCACCCACTACTCGATCGGCGCCGGCACCACCCTCGCCCTGGAGGACGCCATCGCCCTCGCCGAGGCGTTGCGCGAGAGCGCGGACCTTCCGCAGGCCCTCGACCGCTACGAACGCGTGCGCAAGTCCGCCCTGCTGTCCCAGCAGAGCGCCGCCCGCTACAGCGCCCAGTGGTACGAGAACCTCACCCGCTACATCCACCTGCCCCCGGAGCAGATGTTCGCCCTGCTGGGGCAGCGCCACTCGCCCCTGCTGCCCTATGTGCCGCCCCAGCTGTACTACCGCCTCGACAGGGCGGCGGGACGCCTCGAGGCGCTGCGCCGCCTCAAGCGCTGGCTGGGGCCGAAGCTGGCGCGCGGCGCGCACGCCCGCACGCTGACCTCCGGCAAGTAGTCCCGGGCGGGCCCGTCGCTCCGCGAGAACCTTGGGTGAATGACCATTCACTGCTAGGGTGAATGGTCATTCACCTAATTTTCGCGTGCCGTTCCGGCCGTTGGAGTGCCCATGGCGTCGCCCGCTCCGATACCCGCCCCGACCAGCGGGAACCCCACTCTGCGGACCCGGCTCGCCATTCCGGTCCTGGCGTACTGCGGAATTCTCATGGCGGTCATGCAGACGGTCGTCGTCCCACTGCTGCCCGACCTGCCCCGGCTCACCGGCGCCTCGGCGGGCGCCGTCTCCTGGATGGTCACCGCCGCACTGCTCTCCGGCGCCGTCCTCACCCCGGTCCTCGGCCGTGCCGGCGACATGTACGGCAAGCGGCGGGTGCTGCTCCTGTCGTTCTCCCTGATGGCCGCAGGCTCCGTGATCTGCGCCCTCACCTCCGACATCGGCGTGCTGATCGCGGCCCGCGCGCTGCAGGGCGCCGCGTCCTCCGTCGTCCCGCTGTCCATCAGCATCCTGCGCGACGAACTGCCCCCGCAGCGACGGGGATCCGCCATCGCGCTGATGAGTTCCACCGTCGGCATCGGCGCCGCGCTGGGTCTGCCCGCCGCAGCAGTGGTGGTGCAGTACGCGAACTGGCACGTGATGTTCTGGGTGACCGCCGCCCTGGGGGCCACCGGCGTCGCGCTCATCCGATGGGCGGTGCCCGAGTCGCCGGTGCGCGAGCCGGGCCGGTTCGACGTGACCGGCGCGCTCGGCCTCGCCGCGGGACTGATCTGCCTCCTGCTCGCCGTGTCCCAGGGCGGCCAGTGGGGCTGGGGCAGTCCCCGGATCGTCGGGCTCTTCCTCGGCGCCGCCGCCGTGCTCGGTCTGTGGTGGCGCCGGCAGCTGCGCTCCGCGGAGCCGCTGGTCGACCTGAGGCTGGTGTCCCGGCCGGGAGTGGGCCTCGCCCACGTGGCCGCACTGCTGACCGGCTTCGCCTTCTACGCCAACTCGCTGGTGACCGCCCAGCTGGTGCAGGCTCCCGAGGCGAGCGGGTACGGGCTCGGGCTGTCCATCGTCCAGACGGGTCTGTGCCTGCTGCCCGGCGGCATCACCATGCTGCTGTTCTCGCCGCTCTCCGCCCGCATCTCCGAGTCGCGCGGCCCCCGGATCACCCTCGCCCTCGGCGCCGCCGTCATCGCCGCGGGGTACGCCGTGCGCGTCGCCGACAGCCGTGAACTGTGGATGATCATGGTGGGAGCGACGATCGTGGCCACCGGCACGACCCTCGCCTACTCCGCGCTGCCCGCGCTGATCCTGCGCGCCGTCCCGCCCGGGCAGACCGCCTCGGCGAACGGCGTCAACGTCCTGATGCGCACCATCGGACAGGCCGTCTCCAGCGCCGCCGTCGCCGCCGTCCTCGTGCATCACACCAGCCTCCTCGGCGGGGCCCGGGTGCCCACGCTGCACGGCTATCTGGTGGCCTTCGGCGTCGCGGGCGCGGTGGCGCTCGGCGCCTGCGCGGTGGCGCTCGCCATTCCCGGCGACGCCCGGTCCGACGACACGCCGAGGCCCCTGGGCCGCACCCGGCCGGTGAGCGACGGGGCGAGGGAGGGAGCATGAACCCGTGATCACCCCACCCGACGCCTCGGACCCGACCGGCCCCCCGGCTCCCGCCCGGCGCGACGCCGAGGCGACCAGGGCCGCCATCCTGCGCGCCGCCCGGTACCTCCTCGCCCGCCAGGCCCACGCCGACATCACGCTCAAGGCCGTCGCGGAGCGTGCCGGAGTGAGCGCTCCGCTGGTCCTGAAGTACTTCGGCAACAAGGACGCCCTGTTCGCCCGGGTGATGTCCTTCCAGGAGGACGCCGACGTCCTGCTGGACGCCCCGCTGGAGCGACTGGGCCGGCACATGGTCCGGCACGTGCTGGTCAGCCAGCGCGAGCGGGGCGCCGACCCCCTGCTGCGCATCGCGTTCGCGCCCCTGCACGGCGACCACGGCGACGTCCTGCGCGCCAACTTCCGCACCCAGGTCACCGAACGCCTCGCCGCCCGCCTCACCGGCGCCGACCGCGGCGTCCGCGCCGAACTCGCCGTCGCCGCCCTGCTCGGCCTCGGCGTCATGTTCGGCATCGCCCGCGGGAGCGAACTGCGGGCGACGCCGGTCGACGACGTCGCCGACCGGTACGGGCCGACGATCCAGACCCACCTCGACGCCGGGCCAGGCGCCGCGGCGGCCCATGGCGGATGACACACTGACGGCATGGAAGAGCGCGAATTCGCCAGGTCCGGTCAGCACGCGTCCGTCGTCGGTCTCGGCACCTGGCAGCTGGGGGCCGACTGGGGCGACGTCGACGACAAGGAAGCCCTGACCGTGCTGGAAGCGGCGGCCGAGTCGGGAGTCACCTTCTTCGACACCGCCGACGTGTACGGCGACGGACGCAGCGAGCAGACCATCGCCGCCTTCCTGAGCGGCCGGCCCGACCTGCATGTGCTGGTCGCCACGAAGATGGGCCGCCGCGTCGACCAGATCCCCGAGAACTACGTCCTGGACAACTTCCGCGCCTGGAACGACCGCTCCCGCCGCAACCTCGGCGTCGACCGCGTCGACCTCGTGCAGCTGCACTGCCCGCCGACTCCCGTCTACTCCAGCGACGAGGTGTTCGACGCGCTCGACACCCTCGTCGAGGAGGAGCGCATCGCGCACTACGGGGTCAGCGTGGAGACCTGCGCCGAGGCCCTCACCGCGATCGCCCGGCCGGGCGTGGCGAGTGTGCAGATCATCCTCAACCCGTTCCGGCTCAAGCCCCTGATCGAGGTGCTCCCGGCGGCCCGCGAGGCCGGCGTCGGCATCATCGCCAGGGTTCCGCTCGCCTCCGGGCTGCTGTCCGGGAAGTACACCAGGGACACCGTCTTCCCGGAGAACGACCACCGCGCCTACAACCGCCACGGCGAGGCCTTCGACCAGGGCGAGACCTTCTCCGGCGTCGACTACGCCACCGGCGTCGAGGCCGCCGTCGAGTTCGCGTCCCTCGCCCCCGAGGGGTACACCCCGGCCCAGCTGGCGCTGCGCTGGATCGTCCAGCAGCCCGGCGTGACCACCGTGATCCCGGGCGCCCGGTCGCCCGAGCAGGCCCGCGCCAACGCGGCCGCCGCCAGGCTGCCGGAGCTCTCGGAGACCACCCTCGCGGCGGTCCGCGACCTCTACGACCGGCGGATCAGGGAGCAGGTCGAGGGCCGCTGGTAGACGACCCGGCGACGGGCGGCAAGAACGGCCGCTTCCGGGGTACTCGCGGTGAGGAGGGGGTCGAGGGACCCCGCGAACCGGGAGGACGGCAGAGGTGACCGACACGGCGACGAGCGCCGAGAGGCGCACGGGGCGCAACGAGACCGAGGAGGAGAGAGCCGACCGGATGTGGGGGGAGCTCATCCAGGAGATCCGCGTCGCCCAGACGGGTGTGCAGATCCTCTTCGGCTTCCTCCTGACCGTCGTGTTCACCCCTCGCTACGTGGAGCTTCAGGACGTCGACCAGGTCATCTACATCGTGACCGTGGTCCTCGGCGCCTGCGCGACCGGCGCCCTCATCGGCCCGGTCTCCCTGCACCGCCTGGTCTCCGGGCGCCGGGTCAAGCCGCAGGCGGTGCGGGTGGCGTCCAGGCTGACCCTCGTCGGCCTGCTCCTGCTGCTCGCCACCATGACCTCCTCGCTGCTGCTCATCCTGAGGGTGGCCACCCATGACGCGTTCGTGCCGTGGCTGGTCGCGGGCGTGGTCGCGTGGTACGGGCTGTGCTGGTTCGTGCTGCCCCTGTGGACCCGGAGCCACTACACCACGGACTGAGCGGGACCACCCGCCTCGGGGGCCCCGCCCCGTGCGCCGCGCAGCGCGGTGATGCAGCTGCCGATCGCCTGCTGAAGCTCCTCCAGCTGCTGGACCATGTCGTCCTCGTAGAAGTCCTGCGCGTCGACGTCGTCGAACGTCAGCTCCTCGAAGACCCTGGTCGCGCGCTGCAGGCTGCTGTAGAACTTCGTGCGCCGCTCCTGAACGCGCAGTTCGGGGTCGGCCTCCACGGTCTCCACGACCAGGTTCTTCATGGTGTCGTAGGCGTCGCTCGCCCACTCGCCGGAGTCCTCGCCGTCGTCCAGCTCGTCGAGCAGGGAGAGGTGCCGCTCGGCCTCCTGACGCAGCTCGGCGGGCGCGTCGAGGGTCTGCCCGGCGGGCGTCTTGATCAGGCCGGACTCGGCGATCTGGCGCACGTAGCCGATGCGGTCGGCCGAGCGGCTCTCGGAGGCCACGGCCTTCTTGAGGTCGTCGGTGCGCACGACGTCACGGGCCAGCTCGTGCTGCAGTTCCGGGTCCTCCTTGATGCGGTCCAGGAGGGCGGCGCGGGCCGCGCGGGCGGTCGAGGGGTCGGCGAGGATCGCGGCCCGCAGGGCGGTGGGGTTCTCCGCCACCTCCAGGGCCTTGGTCGGCCGGATTCCCTCGGCCTCGGCGGCCTCCGCGATCGCGGCGCCGCGCTCGGACGTCGCGCTGGAGCGCGAGACGTAGTAGGCCGGCCAGACCTCGGCGTCCGGCAGCTCGACCTCCTGGCCGGGCGCCAGCTCCTCGAAGTGGGGGACGAGGCCGTCGTCCGCGGCACGGTCCCACGCCTTGTAGAACCGCAGGACGCGCTCGGGGGAGCAGCCGGCCAGCCTGGCGAACTCCTTCGCCGACACCTTCGGCGTCTCCTGTGCGCTCTGCCCGCCCGGCCGGACGCTGCGCGCCACCAGCAGGCCGAAGGCCCATCCGCCGGTCCGCGCGTAGACGCCGAACTCGCGGGCGTCGCGCGCCACGAGGTCGGAAAGGGGCGCGGGGGACGTCTCGGCGGACGTCTCGACGGCCGTCTCGTGCGGGTCGATCGCCAGGGTCACGGGTGGGTCTCCTCTACAGGCTGCCGGCCGCGGGATCGGCGCCGCGGACGTCCGGAACGGCAGCCTATACGCGCTCCGCGGCAGGCCCGGGGCAGACCCGCGCGCGGGGCCGGACGGCGGTCACCCGAAGGCGCTGCGCAGCGCGGGCAGCAGGGTCTTCTCCGACCAGTCCAGGTAGGCGGGTTGGGCGTCGCCGCCGATCTGCACCAGGGCGACCTCCGTGAACCCGGCCTCGACGTACGGGCGTACGGCCTCGACGAACTCCTCCGGGTCGTCGCCGCAGGGAATCGAGGCGGCGACGTCGTCGGGCGTCACGAACCGGGTGGCCGCATCGAAGGAATCCGGGTGCGGCAGTTCGGAGTTCACCTTCCAGCCGCTGCCGAACCAGCGGAACTGCGCGTGCGCCCGCTGCACGGCCGTGTCCCGGTCGGCGTCGTGCGACACGGGAAGCTGGCCGACGCGCGGCTTGCCCGCGCCGCCGTGCCGGTCGAACGCCTCGAGCAGTCCCGGCTCGGGCTCGGTGGCGATCACCAGGTCGGCCAGCCGGCCCGCGAGCGCGCACGAGCGGTCGCCGGAGACGGCGATCCCGATCGGCGGCGGCTCGTCGGGAAGGTCCCACAGCCGGGCCGAGTCCACGTCGAAGTGGGCGCCGTGCCGGGTGACGTGCCGCCCCTCGAACAGGGCCCGGATGATCTCCACGGCCTCCTCGAGCATCTCGTGCCGGACGTCCACCGACGGCCACCCGCCGCCCACCACGTGCTCGTTGAGGTTCTCGCCCGAGCCGAGCCCCAGCCGGAAGCGCCCTTCGGACAGCAACTGCATCGTCGCCGCCTTCTGCGCCACCACCGCCGGGTGGTAGCGGAAGGTCGGACACGTCACGTACGTCATCAGCGGAATGCGCGAGGTGGCCTGGGCCGCCGCTCCGAGCACGCTCCAGGCGTAGGGAGCGTGGCCCTGCGAGCGCAGCCACGGGAAGAAGTGGTCCGACGTCACCGAGAAGTCGAAGCCCGCCTCCTCGGCCCGCACCACGTGGTCGACCAGGTCACGAGGGCCGGCCTGCTCGGTCATCATCGTGTATCCGATTCGCACCATGGGCCCCGAGTCCCCGGCCGCGGCGGGTGGAAACAGACCGCCGGCGATCGGGAGGACCGCCGGCATCCGAGGGGAGGGGCGGCGCCTCCCGCGGGCCCCCGCGCTCCCGGTCGCCGGGCTCAGGCGGCCGAACCGGGCCGGAAGGTCTTGAAGAACGTGTCGAGGGCCTGCCGGTTGGCGCTCGTGTTCCAGTCCGCGGCGGGCGTCGTCCAGCGGAGCGAGAAACTACGGTGTCCGCCGAGCAGGAATCCGCGGCCGAACGTGCGCTCCTGCCCGTCGGCGCCGTCCGAGACCCATTCCATGTCGGCGCCCTTGTAGCCGAGGTACGTCGTGGCTCTGATCTGGCCGATCCGCCGGAAACCCGCGGTCCGCCTCAGGTTGGGCTCGACGTCGTCGCGCCAGACGGCGACCGGGTCGGGTCCGGCGTCCTTGCTGTAGGTGACCGCGAGGGTGCGCGGGTCGCCCTTGGCGCCGAAGGTGACGCGATAGGCCCCGTCGGAGGCGCGGGCGGTGTTCAACCGCTGCCAGCCCTTGGGCAGGGCCACCGAGAAGCCTTCGTCGGCGTGGTAGACCCGGAAGCCGTCCGGGAGGGCGTCGGCGGTGGCGGGCGGCGAGGGCGAGGTCCGCGGGGGTGCGCTCGGGGAGGGACTCGCCGGCCTGCTGGGTGCGGGAGTCGGCGTGGGGGCCGGGTCCGGCGTGGCGGAGGCTCTGTCGCCCGCGTCCTCACCGGGCCCCGTGGCGGAGGCGGACGGCCGGGCCTGCGCGTCGCCCGCCGCCGTGTCGTCGCCGTCGGGCAGGCCCTGGGCCACGGCGAGCGCGGCGAGCGCCACGGTGACGACGGCAAGCGCGGTCCCGGCCGCCATCGCCCGGCCGCTCCACTGCGGTCCGACATTGCGTGCGGCGGCGCGGACGCGGCGCAGCCGGGGGGCGGGCACGGCGGCGTGCGGGTCGTCGTCCAGCAGTCGGGTCAGGGACTGGCGCACCACCGTGCGGGTCAGCCGCTCCCGGGAGTCCTTGCGCAGCAGCCCCTGCACGACCGGGGTGAGGGGCCCGGCGCGCAGCGGAGTGCGCAGGGGCAGCCTGTCCACGCCCTTCAGGGTGGCCTCGGGTCGGTCCCGGTCCCGGTACGGCGGCCGTCCCTCGACCATCGTGTAGAGGAGCGCGCCCAGCGTCCACAGGTCCGCGGCCGGGCCGATCCGCTCGTCGCGGGCCTGTTCGGGCGAGGCGTACGACGGGGCCGCCACGCGCGGGGCCAGGGTCGCGCCGGCCAGCCCGAACCCGGTGAGGACGAGGGGACCCTGGCTCCGCACGAAGATCTGCCCGGGGCTCAGCTCGCCATGGGTGATGCCCTCACCGTGCGCGACCTCGAGCACGTCGAGCAGCTGCAGCCCGATCGCCGCGGCCCGTCCCGGGCTGAACGCGCCCTTCTGCGCGATGAGCTGGCCCAGCGGGAGGCCGTCGATCCACTCGGTGACGGTCCACAGGGCCCCGTCCTCCTCCAGGGCGTCGACGACCGAGGCGATCCGGCCCGGGCACAGCCGGGCCATCGTCTCCGACATGCGCAGCACGCGGTCGGCGGCCTGGCGTGCCTTCTCCTCGCCCTGGTCGGCGGGCAGACCGATCCTGGTGACCAGGCAGGGCCGGGAAGCCCCGGTCTCCTCGACGTACTCGCCGTACCAGCTGACGCGGTTCGTCTCCCGGTGGACGACGTCGAGCAGCCGGTACCTGCCGGCGACCCACTCGTGCGTGGAGACGTGCGTCTTGACCATGGTCATCCCTCGTCGAAACCGCTGTCACCTTTCCCAGTGGTACGACCGGCGCGAGGGGGTCCGTTCAACGGGACGGCAACTCGGCCCGATTCCTGTCCTTCATTCAAGAAAGAGACTTCGCCGCGGGTCGAGTAAGTGTGCGAGAAAAGGGAATTGACGGGCTCCGGCCCGAGCCGCACCCGTCCCGTCCTGCGAGTGTAACCCGCGGTAAACGAGACATGCGGGTCTCTTCGGGCGTCCGCAAAACGCGCTTCCCGGCCGTGGTCCATTCCGCTCGACGACGCCTCGGCCGGGATTTCCCTCTTCACCGGCGAATCGACTCAGCGCACCTCGAACCGGTCCGTCCACGCCCTCATGTCGGCAGTCGTCGCGTTGCCCCCGCAGACCACCAGTCCCAGCCGTGCCCCGTCGCCGACCCGCTCGACGACCCGCCGGGCCGCGGGCAGCAGACAGCCGGCCGCCGGCTCCGTCCACACCTTCGCGTGCTCGGCGAAGTCCACGGACCCCCGCACGGCCTCCCGGTCGGAGACCACCAGCACCTCGGTGACCAGCGCACGGACGTGGTCGTACGTCAACCGCGAGACGCTCGGCGCGCTGAGGGTGGTGACGATCGACGACAGCGCCACCGGCACCGGCCCGCCCGCCGCCAGCGCCTCCGACATCGCCTGTGCGCCCTGCGTCTCCACGCCCCAGATCCGCACATCCGGCCGCCGCGCCCGCAGGGCCGCGGCGACACCCGCGATCAGCCCGCCGCCCCCGATGCTGACCAGCACGTCCGTGAGGTCGTCGGCGTCGGCGGCGAGCTCCAGACCGACGGTGCCCTGTCCGGCGACGACCAGCGGATCGTCGAACGGGTGCACCAGCGTGAGGCCTTCGTCGCGCAACCGCTCCACCAGCGCGAACGCGGCGTCCATGCCGTCGGTCAGCCGCACCGAGGCGCCGGCCGCCTCCGCGGTCTCCACGGAGCGCGCGGGCGCCGAGCGCGGCATCACCACCGTGGCCTTCACGTCCAGGGCGGCGGCCATCACCGCGAGCGCGACGCCGTGGTTCCCGCCGCTCACGGCCACCACCCCGGCCGCCCGCTCGGCCTCGCCCAGCGACAGCAGCTTCGCCGTCGCGCCCCGCACCTTGAACGAGCCGGTGCGCTGGAGGAGTTCGAGTTTCGTGGTCACGGGGACGCCGAGCAGGCCCGACAGGCCGGGGCTCGGCACAGTGGGGGTGCGGACGACATGTCCGGCGATCCGTACGGCGGCGGCTTCGATGTCCGAGATGCCGATCAAGGCGGTCACCCTTCCGGCGCGGGCGGCAGAAGACGACGGGACCGCGCCTTGGCTCTTCGTGTCCCCGCACCCTCACCCGGCGCCGCCGTGCAGGTCAACTCGCCGAGTGCCCGCGCGGGGCTCACCCCGACGCTCCGGCCTCCGGTTCCAGCAGCCGCTCGCGGTAGGCGATCGCCACGGCCTCCGTGCGGCTCGCCGCACCGAGCTTGGCGAGGATGTTGGAGACGTGCACGCTCGCCGTCTTGCCGCTGATGAACAGCTCCTCGCCGATCTGCCGGTTGCTGCGGCCGAGCCCGAGCAGCCGCAGCACCTCCTGCTCCCGGGCCGTCAGCGACGCCGGCCGGTCCCGGCCGCCCGCCGGTCCGTCGGCGAGCCGGCCGCGCCGGATCAGTGCGTCCGCCCGCTCCCGCAGCGGGCCGGCGCCCAGCCGGACGGCCGTCTCCCGGGCCGCGCCCGCCTCGACGGCGGCCTCCTCGCGACGGCCGGCCGTGAGCAGGGCCTGCGCGTACCGGAGCCGGCACCGCGCGAGCTCGTACACGTCGCCCTGGCCGAACGCCGCCACCGCCTGCTCCCAGAGCGCCGGGTCCGGTCCCACGGCGGCCCAGGCGCATTCGGCCTCCGCGCGGGCCAGCCAGGCGCGCCCCTCCGGCCCCTGCGGCGCGCCGGTCCCGCCGCGCAGGGCCACCGCCCGCGCGGGCTCCAGGAGTTCGGCGGCCACGGCCGCCCAGCGGCGGGCCGTCGCCTCGTCACCGGCGTGCCGCGCCTCGCAGGCCGCGTCCGCGACGGCCGGGAGGGCGAGCGCGGTGAGCCGCACGGTGACGTCGGGGCGCGTCCCCGCATCGTCCGTGAGGGACTCCACCGAGGACCGCAGCCGCGCCACCGCCGCCTCCGGGTCGCCGTTCGACGCCGCCGCGTCCGTCAGCACGATGCCCGCGACGAGCGTCGCCATCCAGTCGAAGCCCCCTTCGAGCAGGCCCCGGGCCCGTTCGACGGCCGTGCGTTCGCCGCGCGCGAGAGCCACGTACAACGCGGGACCGACCGCGAAGCCGCCCGAGGCGGGCAGCACCGCGAGATCGGCGGCCGCCGTGCGCAGGCACTCGTCCCAGCGGCCCAGGGTGTAGAGCACGAGCAACTGGAGATAGCGCATCTCCAGTGGGTAAAGAGAGGACAGCAGCCCGGCGCGGCGGGCCCGGTCCAGGCCCTCGGCCAGCCAGGGCAGGCACTCCTGCGGCTCCCCGGCCTCGAAGGCGCCCATGGCCAGGGTGAACAGGGCGCGCATCTCCACGGAGGTGTTGCCGCCGCGCAGGGCGAGTTCACGGGCCTCCTTCAAGCGGGCCCGGCCCTCGGGGGAGCGGCGGCCTTCGCCCTCCAGGTTGGCCAGCGAGACCAGCAGATCGGCCCGGGCGTCCGTCAGGTCCAGCCGCTCGGCGACCTCGAGGGCCTGCCGGGCGACCCTGAGGGCGGTGCCGAAGTCGCCGACCTGACGCGCCGCCAGGACATGTGTGGCGGCCGCCCACACCCATGTGGGCGACGGCGGTTCGGCGGGGATCATCGCCAGCGCCTCGCTGCTGTAGGCGAAGGCGGCCGTCAGGCTGTCCACGTTCATCAAGGTGCCCGCGAGCGTGTACCGCACCCGGGCGGCCAGTTCCGAGTCGGCGTCCTGGCCGACGCCCGCCAGCGCGGCCCGGGTCAGGGAGACCGCGCGGTGCGCCTCTCCGGCGCGCGCGGCGGCCGCCGAGGCGCGCAGCGTCAGCGTGACCCGGTCGCCTCCCTCGCCCGCCGGCAGGCCTTCGGCGGGCACGGACTCCCACAGGTCGAGCACGGATTCCAGATGCCGCAGTTCCTCGGCGGGCGCCCCGACGTGCTGTGCGTGGTCGGCGGCCTCCAGCGAGGCGGTGAGCGCCTCGAGCAGGTCGTGGCTCTCGCGGTAGTGGTGCGCCCGCTCGGCCGCCGTCTCGGCCCGCCGGCCCCGGCCGGCCAGCAGCCGGGCGAACGCACCGTGCAGCCGGGCCCGTTCGCCCGGAAGCAGGTCGGCGTACACCGCCTCGCGTGCGAGCGCGTGCCGGAAGGCGTACGTGCCGTCGTCGCCCGCCGCCAGCAGCCGGCGGCCCACGGCCTCGCGCAGCGCCGACTCCAGCTCGTCGTCCGGCAGGCCCATCGCGTCCCGCAGCAGGGCGTGCTCCACCCGACGGCCGGCGACGGCGGCCGTCCGCAGCACCTGCTGCGCGGCGTCGGGGAGTTGCTCGACGCGGATGAGCAGGAGATCGGCCAGCCCGCTCGGCATCCCGCCGGCCTCCGCGCACGCGGCGGCGGACAGCTCCTCCGCGTAGAAGGCGTTGCCCTCCGCGCGCGCCACGATCCCGCGCACCGTGGCGTCCGGCAGCGGGCGCTCCTCCAGGGACCGCACCAGGCGGGTCACCTCCGCGTCCCCCAGCGGGCGCAGTTCCAGCCGCTCCACGGCCGGCAGCCGTACCAGCTCCGCCAGCAGCGGGCGCAGCGGATGGCGGCGGTGCAGGTCGTCCGCACGGTAGGAGGCCAGCACCGCCAGCCGGTGACCCCGCCCCTCGCCCGCCGGCCGTTGCAGGAACCCGCGGCTGAGCAGGAAGCGCAGCAGGTCCCGGGAGGACTGGTCGGCCCAGTGCAGGTCCTCCAGGACGAGCAGCAGCGGAGCGACCTGCGACAGGTCGGCCAGCAGTGCCGCCATCCCCTCGAACAGCCGCAGCCGGCCCTCTCCGCCGGCCGCGCGGGCGGGGTCCCCGTCGTCCGGCGCCACGCCGCCCGCGCCCAGCAGCCGGTCGACCAGCGGATGCGCGCGGAGGACGGCGGCGAACCGCTCGTCGGCCGCCAGCGCGCCCAGGATCTCGGTGAACGGCAGGTAGGGCAGGCCCACGTCGCCGAGGTCGACGCAGTGGCCGGTCAGCACGGTCAGGCCGGATTCCGCGGCTCGCGCGGCGACCTCGCCGAGCACGCGCGTCTTGCCGACGCCCGCGTCCCCTGCGAGCAGCACGGCGCGCGCCTCGCCGTGGCGGGCGCGCTCCAGCACGCCGAGGAGCCGGGCGAGTTCCGCTTCCCGGCCGATGAACGGAGTGCTGAACACGGTCTGCGACACGCCTCCATCCTGGCACGCGCCACCGGCGACGCGGGCCACGACCAGGGACGGAGGCCGCGAGTGAGGGCCCGGCGCGGTCAGCGGTGCAGCGATCGCGCCCAGTCCTGCGGCACCCGTCCGGCCGGCCCCGGCGTCGGCTGGTCGGCGGGGTGGCTGACCGGCGGGGCCAGTTCCGGCCCCGACTCGTAGAGCTCGTCCGAGGAGTAGTCCCAGAACCACTCCTCGCCCGGCTCGAAGCTGCGGACCAGGGGATGCCCGGTGGCCTTGTAGTGGGCGGTGGCGTGCTGGGCGGGGGAGGAGTCGCAGCAGCCGACGTGCCCGCAGCTCGCGCAGCGCCGCAGGTGGAACCACCAGCCGCCCGCGGCGTCGCAGTCGACGCAGCCGTCGCCGCTGGGCGGGACGCTCGGGTCGATGCCGTCCACGTCGGTCATACGGGCTCCTCAAGGGTCGTGGGGTTCTCGGGGTCCTGGTCGCCGTCGACGCCGGGATCAGGTGCGGTCAGCGGCAGCAGGACCTGGAAGCGGGTGTCGCCCGGCGAGGACTCGACGTGCAGGCTGCCGTGGTGCTTGTTGACCACGATCCGCCACGAGATGTCCAGGCCCAGACCGGTGCCCTCGCCCACCGGCTTGGTGGTGAAGAACGGGTCGAAGATCCGGCCCCGGATGTCCGGCGGGATGCCGGGACCGGTGTCGCGGAACTCCACCAGCAGCCGGTCGCCCTCCCGCGCGGTCCGCACCGTCAGCGTGCCGTCGCCGCCGGCGCTGTCGACGGCGAACACGGCGTTGTCGACGAGGTTCGTCCACACCTGGTTGAGCTCGGCCGGGTAGGCGGGGATCTTCGGCACGGTCCGGTCGTAGTCCTTGACGACCTGGATGCGCCGGCCGATCTTGCCGCCGAGCATCAGCAGGGTGCTGTCGAGGAGCTCGTGCACGTCGACGACCCGGTACGGCGCACGGTCGAGCTGGGAGTACTGCTTGGCGGCGTCGACGAGATGGGAGATGCGGTTGGTCGAGTCGTCGATCTCGTCCATCAACAGCTCGGTCTCGACCGTGTAGTTGAGCCACCCGATCGCGCCCGGCAGGATGTCCTCGTCGACCGCGGCGGCCACCTGCTCCAGCCAGTCGACGTCGAGTCCGGCCTGCACGAAGGTCGGCGCGATCCGCCAGCCCTCGGGGAGGCCGTGGTCGTCGAGCCAGTCGGTGAGCGCGTCCTCCCGGTCGGAGGCCTCAAGCGGACTCAACGTCGGGGCCTTGGCGACCAGTTCGGCCGTGCGCTCCTGGATCTCGATCAGCCGGGTCAGCGCCGCCGGCTCGTAGCCGCCGGAGGCGATCACGGCCAGCTTGTGCCGCATCTTCGCCACCCGTTCCCGCAGCGTGGCGGTGGCCCGCACGGCAGCCGCCGCCGGGTTGTTCAGCTCGTGCGTGAGACCGGCCGACAGCGAGCCCAGCGCCAGCAGCCGTTCGCGCTGACCGATGGCCCGCTGGGTGTTCTTCGAACCGAAGAACAGCCCCTCCAGCAGATGGGCCGCCATCGGGAACCACTCCTGCATGACCGCCGAGAACGATTCGGCGGGCAGCACGAAGAACCGCGTCGGCTCCGTCACCCGCATCGAGTTCTGGTAGACCTGCGGCACCCGGTCGCCCAGGTAGGCCTGCATGGCCCCGGCGTACACCCCGCGCTGGGAGGTGCGGCTGACCTCGATGTCGTCCCCGCCGACCCTGCGGTACATCACGACCGAGCCCTCGATCATCACGTAGAAGCAGGTCGCCGGATCACCCTCGGTGTACACCGGGCCGGGCTCGAACTTCTCCACCCGCCCCTCGCCGCACAGCCGTCCCAGCTGGTCGGGGGAGAGCTTCTCGAACAGGAACAGCGAACTGATCTCGGCCGGGCTGCACGGCATCAGCCGCCCGCTCACGACTGCTCCAGGTAACGGTGGACGAGCATCACGGCCATGGCTCCCTCTCCGACGGCGGACGCGACGCGTTTGGCGGACTCGGCGCGCGCGTCGCCCGCCACGAACACGCCGGGAATGTTGGTCTCCAGGTGGTACGGCGGCCGGTCCAGCTCCCAGTCCGCCGGGGGCCGCCCGTCCGGCGTGAGGTCGGGGCCGGCGAGGATGAACCCGCGCTCGTCGCGCAGCACCGCGCCGTCCAGCCAGCCGGTCAGCGGGGCCGCGCCGATGAACACGAACAGCCACTGCGCGTCGACGAGTTCGCTCTGACCGGTGGCGACGTCCCGCAGCGTCAGCTGCTCCAGGCGCCCCTCCCCGTGCGCGCTCTCGACGACCGTCCCGGCGCGCACCGAGATGTTGGGCGCCTCCTCGATCTGCTGGATCAGGTAGTGCGACATCGACGCCGTCAGGGACTCCCCGCGCACCAGCAGGGTCACGGACTTGGCGCCCCGCGACAGGTACATCGCCGCCTGCCCGGCCGAGTTGGCGCCGCCCACGATGTAGACGTCGTGCCCCTGGCAGGAGGCCGCCTCCGTGAGCGCGGACCCGTAGAACACCCCGCAGCCGGTCAGTTCGTCGCAGCCCGGGGCGGCCAGCTGCCGGTAGGACACGCCCGTCGCGAGGATCACGCTGTGCGCGGCCACCGCGGAGCCGTCCGAGAAGCGCACCACCCGGGCGGACCCGTTGATCTCGAGCCCGGTCACCTCGCGCGCGGTGAGGATCTCCGCGCCGAACTTGGCGGCCTGACGGCGTGCCCGCTCGGTGAGCTGTCCTCCGGAGACCCCGTCCGGGAAGCCCAGGTAGTTCTCGATGCGGGAGCTCTGCCCGGCCTGTCCGCCGGTCGCCGACCGCTCCACGAGCACCGTCCGCAGCCCCTCGGAGGCCCCGTACACGGCCGCGCCGAGCCCGGCCGGGCCGCCGCCGATCACCACGAGGTCGTAGAACTCGGCCGTCGGCGTGGTCGCCAGGCCCACCTGGGCGGCCAGCTCGGGCACGTCCGGCTCGACCAGGGGGGTGCCCTCCGCGGTGACCACGAGCGGCAGCCGCTGCCCGTCCACGCCGGCCGCGGCCAGCAGCCGCTGCCCCTCGGGCTCGTCGGCGGAGTACCAGCGGTAAGGCACCTGATTGCGGGCCAGGAACTCCCGCACCTGCGAGGACCGCGCCGACCAGCGGTGCCCGACGACCTTCGTGGCGGGCACGGGCCGGTGGTCGCTGGCCCGCCAGGCGTCCAGCAGATCGTCCAGGACGGGGTAGAGCTTCTCCTCCGGCGGGTCCCACGGCTTCAGCAGGTAGTGGTCGAGGTCGACGACGTTGATCGCGTCGATCGCCGCACTCGTGTCGGCGTAGGCGGTCAGCAGGACCCGCCGGGCGCCCGGGTACACGTCCAGCGCCTGTTCGAGGAACTCGATGCCGTTCATCTGCGGCATCCGGTAGTCGGCCAGGATCACCGCCACCAGGTCGCCGCGCAGCTTCAGCTCGCGCAGCGCCTCCAGCGCGGACTCCCCGGACTCGGCGCGCACGATCCGGTACGAGGCCCCGTAGCGGCGCCTCAGGTCACGGGCGACGGCACGGGACACCCCCGGGTCGTCGTCCACGGTCAGGATGACGGTCCGCGCCGAATCGGCGGCCTGTGCCATGCGTCTCCCACCCCGAGAGGGTCGTCGGTCGTCACGGCACGGCGAAGCCCGCGCCGGCTTCGCCCATCGTATGTTCGATCGCCGGGGTTCGCTCGGAGTTGTCGGCGGGCCGTGCACTGGCGGCACAGTGCCGGGCGCGCACGGTCAAGACGTCCGCCGCTCTCCCAGCACGCAGAACTCGTTGCCCTCCGGGTCGGCCAGCACCACCCACGGCTGCTCGCCCTGGCCGATGTCCACGTGCCGGGCGCCCAGCGAGACCAGACGGGCGACCTCGGCGTCCCGGTCGTCCGGCCGGAAGTCCAGGTGGAGCCGGTTCTTGGCCGTCTTCGCATCCGGCGTCCGGCCGAACAGCAGGCCCGGCAGCCGGTCCGGCTCCGGTCGGATCTCGTACTCGTCGGGCGACTCGTCGACCACGACCCACCCGAGGGCCGCCGCCCACCAGCGCCCGAGCGCCACCGGATCGGCCGAGTCGACGATCACTTGCTCCCACTCCAAAGCCATGCCCGCAGCGTAGTGAAGACTGGGGCCGACGGATGTGATCACGACACGAGGAGGCGGCGGGATGACGGGCCCGATCACGGCAGGGGTCGACGGGACGGACGAGAGCCTCGCGGCGCTCGCCTGGGCGGCCCGCGAGGCCGTCCGGCGCGACCTGGAGCTGCGGGTGGTGCACGCCTGGCGGTTCCAGCCGAACGCGGCGCAGGACGTGGCCGGCCGGGACGCGCAGGAACGCTGGGTGCGCGACGCGGCCGAGCGGAGCGTCGCGGAGATCGCCGAGCGGCACCCCGCACTGACGGTCGCCACCGACGTGCGTGAGGGCGCCCCGGTCGAGACGCTGGTCGCGGCGGCCGCGGAGGGGGAACTGCTGGTGCTCGGCTCCCGCGGGCACGGGCCGGTCGTCGGCTTCCTGCTGGGCTCGGTGGGTCAGCAGGTGATCGCCGAGGCGGAAAGCCCGGTGGTGCTGGTACGGGCGGGCGACCGCGCCTCGGCCGAGGCCGGCGGTCAGGAGATCGTGGTCGGCCAGCAGGGCGACCCGCAGGACAGCGCCGCCGCGCTGCGTTTCGCGTTCGAGACGGCCGCGGCCCGGGGCGCGGCCGTGCGCGCCGTGCGGGCCTGGACGCTGCCGCCCGTCTTCGCCTACAGCCCCGGCTCGCTCCGGCTCGCCGACGAGGCCGGCGGTCTGGAGCCGTACGAGAAGAATGCGCTGGCCGCGGCCCTGGAACCGTGGCGGGAGCGGTTCCCGGACGTGCCCGTGGTGGAGCACGTGGAGATGGGCAGCGCCGGGCAGGTGCTGCTCTCGGTGTCCGGCCGGGCGCAGCTGATGGTGGTCGGCAGAAGGGCCCACCGCACGGCCGTGGGCGCCCGGATCGGCTCGGTGGCGCACGGAGTCCTGCACCACGCGGACTGCCCGGTCGCCGTCGTGCCGCAGGGCTGACTCACTCCGGGAGCGTCGGTTCCAGGGTCTCGCGTGCCTTGGGCAGGATGTTCCTGACGTAGTCGGCGACCACCGCGTCGAGCCCGATGTCGTGCTGCGCGCGCTCCGAGAGGTACCAGCGGTGCTCCAGGAGCTCGTGGTAGATCTCCGCCGGGTCCATGGAGCCGCGCAGTTCGAGGGGGACCTCGCGCACGGTGGGCCGGAACACGTCCCGCACCCAGCGGTGCGCCAGCACCTCCGGGCGGGCCGCGAGGGGGTCGCCCGGGGCGTAGTCGTCCTGGGTGGCCATCCAGCTCTCGAGGTCGCTGAGCAGCCGCCGGGCCTGGTTCTCCTCGGTGTCCAGGCCGGTCAGGCGCAGCAGCTGGCGCTGATGGTGGCCGGCGTCCACGACCTTCGGCACGAAGGCCACCGAGTCGCCGTTGGAGGAGTGCTCGATCTGCATCTCGGCGACGTCGAAGCCGAGCTCGTTGAGCCGGCGGATGCGGCGCTCGATGTAGTGGTACTTGCCCGCCGGGTACACCGAGGTGCGGGTCAGCTCGTCCCACAGCGCCCCGTAGCGGCCGCAGATCTCGGTGCCGAACTCGATCGGGTCCACGGACGGGTGCAGCGCCCCCGACGCCTCCAGGTCGAGCAGCTCGCCGCTGATGTTGACCCGGGCGAGGTCGAGGTCGTAGTCGCGCTGGCCGGGGCTGAGCTGCGGGTGCAGGTCGCCGGTCTCGGCGTCCACGAGGTAGGCGGCGTAGGCGCCCGCGTCCCGCCGGAACAGGGTGTTGGACAGCGAGCAGTCGCCCCACGCGAAACCGGCCAGGTGGAGCCGCACCAGCAGCGCGGCGAGGGCGTCCATCAGCCGGTGCATGGTCGCCGGGCGCATCGTGGTCTCGAACATCGAGCGGTACGGGAGCGAACCGCCCAGATGGCGGGTGACCAGCACCGGCTCCAGGGAGCCTCCGCCCGGGTCGGTGCGGCCGGTGACCACGGCCAGCGGGTCGACGGAGGGGATGCCGAGCCGGTCCAGGTCGCGCAGCAGCTCGTACTCGCGCAGCGCGGGCCGTTCGGCGAGCTCCTTGACGGCGATGACCTCGTCGCCTGCCCGGGCGTAGCGCACCACGTGGCGGGAGATGCCGCGCGGCAGCGGGACGAGGACCTCCTCGGGCCACTCCTCCAGGGGCAGGTGCCAGGGCAGCTCCAGCAGGAGTGCCGGGTGCTCCGGGTTGGTGGCGCTGATCTGCAAAGCCATGGCCTGACCCTAGACGGCGCGTTCGCGGGCGAGCTCGGCCGCCGCCCGTACGGACCCCTGGTGCAGCGGGCCGTGCCCGGGCAGCAGCCGGTCGGCCGCCAGGCCGCCGATCACGTCCAGCGATTCGACCGCACGGGCCCGCTCGTGGTGGAACATGTCCGGCAGGAGCTGCGGCCCCTTCACCCGTGAGGTCGCGTGGCCGCTGACCAGCGCGTCGCCGGAGACGACGATCCCCGCCTGCGGCAGGTGGTACACGGTGTGGCCGTCGGTGTGTCCCGGGGTGTGCACGGGGACCGGCCGGCCGGGCAGGTCGAGCGGGCCGTCGGCCACCGGGAACGCCTCGGGTGCGCCGACCGGGTGCTGTTCGGCGCCGCCGGAGCGCACCACGTGCACCAGCCACGGCACGACGCCGGGCCGCCAGGCGTTGCGCAGGATCGCCCCGACGCTCACCTGCTGGAGGAAATCCCGGCGGGCGTGCGGGACTTCGGCCTCGTGCAGATAGACCGGGACGCCGTACACCGAGCGCAGGTGCTCGGCGGAGCCCAGGTGGTCGTTGTGGGCGTGGGTGATCAGCACGGCGGTGAGCGCCTCGGGCGAACCGCCCACCGACGCCAGGGAGTCGAGGACCTGCTCGCGGTCGCCCGGGTAGCCGGTGTCGATCAGGGTGAAGGCGTCCCCCTCGGCGAGGATCACCCAGTTGGTGTGCGAGCCGTGCACCAGGTAGGTGCCGTCCGCCACTTGCCGTACGTCTGCCCGCATGGCCGTCCCCGTGTCCTGGAGGTTCGTGCTCGACGGGGACAGCAAAGCAGATCACCGGACGGATGCGGACGCCGGGGTTCCGAGCCGGTCGCACCCGTGCGGCGGTCGCTCGCCCTCGGTCGGCGCTCCGCTCGCGCGCCCGGCGTCATCGCACCCCGCGCGGGCGGAACTGGACGCTGATGCGCGGCCCCGCGGCGCGGCCGGACTTGGGGACGCAGTGCTCCCAGGTCCGCTGGCAGGAGCCGCCCATCACGATCAGGTCGCCGTGGCCGAGCGGGCGCCGCACGGTCCCGCCTCCGCGCGCGGGACGCAGCAGCAGGTCGCGCGGGGAGCCCACGGAGAGGATGGCGACCATCGTGTCCTGGTCGGCGCCGCGGCCGATCCGGTCGCCGTGCCAGGCGACGCTGTCCCGGCCGTCGCGGTAGTGGCACAGGCCGGCGGTGACGAACGGCTCGCCCAGTTCCGTGGCGTAGTGCGAGGACAGCGCCCGGCGGGCCTCCTCCAGCACCGGATGGGGCAGCGCGTCGTGCTCCGCGTAGAACGCCAGCAGGCGCGGGACGGCGACGACGTTGTCGTACATCCGGCGCTGCTCGGCGCGCCACGGGACCTCGGCCGCCAGGTGTTCGAACAGGACGTCCGAGCCGGTGAGCCAGCCCGGGAGCACGTCGATCCAGGCGCCCGCGCCGAGCACGGTGCGGCGCAGCCCGTCGAGGGGACCGAGGCGCAGCTCGTCGGTCTGGTCGAAGAGGGAGCCCTGGAGGTGGTGCGCGGTCATGGTCCCAGCGTACGCCTTAATCGAAAATATGTTCGTGACAGGGTGCCCGGGGTGGAGGACGAGGTCGATCGGCGACTGTGACCGGGCGGGACATGTCACTCGGGCGAGGTATCTGTCACTGGCCGAGGAGGGTGCTCTGCTGGGCTCTGAGCCGGGACACGCTGGCTGGGACCTGTCACGAGAGGTGGAACCAGTGCGGCCGGCGCCGACCAGGGCATCGGGCCGTCGGCGCGCCGGCCCGGGGAGGTCTGCCCAGGGCGCCCCGGTGCGGGCGCGGAACAGCACGCCGTTGACGATCCGCCGGTGGTCGGCCCACTGCCCGCCAGGGCGGCCGGTGGCCGGCAGCAACGGCCTGACGGTTGCCCACTGCGCATCGGTCAGTTCGCGTCGTCGCACCCTGCTGGACACCTGCCCGGTGAATCCCGTGATCCACCGGGCGGTTCAAGAGCCATGAGAAGCGCCCTCGCCGATCGGCCCGGCCCCGGTCGCCGCGACGGACAGCCGCCAGAGCCGTGCGGCCGAAGCCGGGTCGACGGCGTACCCGCGGACCCAGCCGTCGTCCATCGGCCCGTCCTCGTCGGTGACCCGCGCCACCTCGCAGTCCTCCAGGTAGAGCCCGCCGCGGCCGGCGAGGAGCGGGGAGGTCGCCGCCCACAGACCGGTGGCGGCGCCCTGCGACGGGGTCTTGAAGCCCTCGCCGATCACAGCGCCCTGCTCGTCCACCCAGCCCAGGTCGACCTGTTCACGACGAGTCAGCTCCCGCTGGAGTTCGGTGATGATGCTTCCCGGGTGGAGGGCGAATGCCCGGACGCCGTCGCCGCGGCCGAGGGCGTCGAGGTGGACGGCGAACAGGACGTTGGCGGTCTTGGCCTGGCCGTACGCTTGCCAGCGGTCGTAGCCGGTGCGGAAGTGCGGGTCGTGCCAGCGGAAGTCGGTGATCCCGTGACCGCCGGAGCTGTAGACGACGACGCGGGCGCCGTGTGCGTCACGCAGGAGCGGGTACAGCTCGCACACCAAGGCGAAGTGCCCGAAGTGATTGGCGGTCAGCTGGTACTCCCAACCGGGCCCGACGCGCCGCTCCGGGGTGGCCATCACCCCGGCGACGGCCATGAAGAAGTCGAGCCGGTCGGCGACCTCCCGGATACGCGCGGCGGCGGAGCGGACGCTGCCGAGGTCCGCGAGGTCCACGGGGACGATTTCGCAGGGGTCGCCGGGGAGTCCGGCGAGCGCCTCCCGGGCGGACTCGGGTCGGCGCGCCGGGACGATGACCCGGGCCCCGGCGGCCGCCAGGGCCCGCGCGGTCTCCAGGCCGAGGCCGGAGTAGCCGCCGGTGACGACGGCGGTCCTGCCGGAGAGGTCGACCCCGGCCATGACCTCCTCAGCGGTGGAGGCCGCGGAGAACGGGGAGTTGATCGGATGCTGCGCGGTGGCGGTCTCAGTGCTCATGTCGAGGACGCTACGAGCTGGAGAAGGGTCTAGATCAAGCCCTAGGGTGTCCGCATGGCGACGACCGAGTCCTTCACCGAAACGCTCGGCATCGGCGAGGTCGCCGACCGCACCGGCCTGAGCGTCCACGCCCTGCGCTTCTACGAGCGCGAGGGCCTGCTGGTGGGCCCGGTCCACCGCACTGCGGGCGGTCGCCGCCGCTACAGCCCCACCGACGTCGACTGGTTGGGGATCTGCGTCCGGCTGCGGGAGTCCGGGATGCCCCTCGCCGAACTGAAGCGGTTCGCAGAACTGGTCCGGCAGGGTCCGGGCAACGAGCCGGAGCGGCTGCGGCTCCTCGACGCCCACCAACGCCGCGTCGAGGGCCAGATCCGCGCCCTTGAGGAGTGCCGCTCCATCATCGCTCGGAAGGTCGGCGTCTACGCCGAGCACGTCGCCCGCGGTACGGCCGCCGGACTGTGGGACCCGACGGCTGCCGCGGACTAGGTTGTTTCTGGTCGGCGGCTGGTGCCCGGGCGCCAGCGGCGTGCTGGTGGGCCCGGCTGGAGGCGGCGTCGATGTTCACCGCCCAAGGGCCGTCACAGACGCCCTGGGCTCACCTCCCTGTCCGTGCCGGCCGACCCTCGCATGCACTTCTTGAGCGACCGGCTCAGGCCGGGTGCCGTACGAACGGCGAAGGTCGCCGGGTTCGACGGAGCGGACGGAACGTGGAGACCGTCGGCATGCACCGATCCCCACGATCGAGTGGGTGACAACCGGACCTGGCTCGCCCGGTCACCCGACCCCTTTCGATACGTCGATGTATCGGATACATTCATGTATCGAACGGAGGTGCGGTCATGGTGGCGCAGCAGACGACGGGGCGCGTCACCCGGCGCCGCGTCCGCACCCGCGCCAACCTGCTCGACGCCGCCTTCGCCGTCTTCGCCGCCAAGGGCTTCGGCCGGGTCTCCATCGAGGAGGTCTGCGAGGCCGCCGGGTACAGCAGAGGCGCCTTCTACTCCAACTTCGGCAGCCTCGACGAACTGTTCTTCGCCCTCTACCAGGAACGTGCGGACGTCATCGCCCGGCAGGTCGCCGACTCCCTCGCCGGCGACGGGCCAGACCTCGACGTGCCGGCCTCCGTGGACCGCGTCACCGAGGTGCTCCTCCTCGACCTGGACTGGCTGCTGGTCAAGACCGACTTCCTGGTGCATGCCGCCCGTGACCCGGCCGTCGCGCAGACCCTGCTCGAACACCGGGCCCGACTGCGCCGCGCTATCGCCGACCGGCTGTCCCGGGCCCGCGGCCACACGCCGCTGCCCGCCGTGCTCGGCGACGCCGACTGCGCCGCCCGCGCGGTGGTCGCCGCCTACGACGGCGTCACCGCCCAACTGCTGCTGGACAAGGACGTGAACAGCGCCCGTGCCTGGCTCAAGCAACTGCTCACCGCGCTGCTGACCGACGGCAGCGGACAGCACGCCTGACAACCACGCACACCATCTCAGACACACTCAGACGGTTTCAGACAGACACGGACAGAAGGGCAACGGTCGCCATGGACGCGGACGTCATCGTCGTCGGAGCGGGCCTCGCCGGCCTGGTCGCGGCGCACGAACTCACCAGCAGAGGCCGGCGGGTCGCCCTGGTCGACCAGGAGAACGCCGCCAACCTCGGCGGCCAG
Source organism: Streptomyces sp. SAS_272 (assembly GCF_052543235.1). NCBI lineage: Bacteria > Bacillati > Actinomycetota > Actinomycetes > Kitasatosporales > Streptomycetaceae > Streptomyces > Streptomyces sp. SAS_272. Next base: position 26,525 of record NZ_JBMNDR010000049.1, read on the forward strand.
GCGTTCTGGTCCTTCGGCGGCCTCTTCCTCGTCGACTCCCCGGAGCAGCGCCGCCTCGGCATCAAGGACTCCTTCGACCTCGCCTGGAGCGACTGGCAGGGCAGCGCGCAGTTCGACCGGACCGAGGACGAGGACTCCTGGGCGGTGCGCTGGGCGCGCGCCTACGTGGAGTGGGCGGCGGGGGAGAAGCGCAGCTGGCTCGCCGGGCACGGGATCTCCTTCGTGCCGACCGTCGGCTGGGCCGAACGCGGCGACCTGCGCGCGGACGGGCACGGCAACTCCGTGCCCCGTTTCCACGTCGCGTGGGGGACCGGCACCGGCGTCGTCGATCCGTTCGTACGCCATGCCAAGCAGGCCGCCCGGGACGGACTGCTGACCTTCTACCACCGTCACCGCGTGGACGGACTGGTCATGGAGGAGGGCGCCGCCCGCGGCGTGCGCGGCACGGTCCTCGCCCCCGACGACTCCGCGCGCGGCGTCGCCTCCAGCCGCGACCCGATCGGCGAGTTCGAGCTGACCGCCCGGGCCGTGGTCGTCACCAGCGGCGGCATCGGCGCCGACCACGACATCGTGCGGCGCTACTGGCCCGAGCGGCTCGGCACGCCCCCCGCCGAGATGGTGACCGGCGTGCCCGCCTATGTCGACGGCCGGATGCTCGACATCAGCGCCGAGGCCGGCGTCCGGCTGGTCAACCGCGACCGCATGTGGCACTACACCGAAGGCATACAGAACTGGGACCCCATCTGGCCCGGCCACGGCATCCGCATCCTGCCCGGCCCGTCCTCCCTGTGGTTCGACGCACTCGGCCGCCGGCTGCCCGACCCGTGCCTGCCCGGCTACGACACCCTCGGCACGCTCAAGTACCTGCGCACGACCGAGGACATCGCCGGCCACGACCACTCCTGGTTCATCCTCACCCGCAAGATCGTGGAGAAGGAGTTCGCGCTGTCGGGCTCCGAGCAGAACCCCGACATCACCGCCAAGGACCGCCGGGCCGTGCTGCGCGACCGGCTGCTCGGCAAGGGCGCCCCGGCGCCGGTGCAGGCGTTCCTCGACCACGGCGCGGACTTCGTGATCGCCGACACCCTCGACGAGCTCGTCGAGAAGATGAACGCCCTCACCGGGAAGCCGTTGCTCGACGTGGACGGACTGCGTCGGCAGATCGAGGCACGTGACCTGCAGATGGCCAACCCCTACAGCAAGGACGCCCAGGTCCAGGGCATCCGCAACGCCCGCCGCTACATCGGCGACCGGCTCGGCCGCGTCGCCACCCCGCACCGCGTCCTCGACCCCGAGGCCGGGCCGCTGATCGCCGTCAAGCTGCACGTCCTCACCCGCAAGACGCTCGGCGGCATCCAGACCGACCTCGACTCACGCGCCCTGGGCGCCGACGGGCAGCCGGTCGAGGGCCTGTACGCGGCAGGGGAGGTGGCCGGCTTCGGCGGCGGCGGCGTCCACGGCTACAACGCCCTCGAAGGCACCTTCCTCGGCGGCTGCCTCTTCTCCGGGCGGGCGGCCGGGCGGGCGGCGGCGAAGCAGACCGGCTGACCTCAGGGCCGGTCCGCCGTCAACAGGCGGACCAGCACCGCCGTGTGGCTCTGCTCGGGGGACTTCGCGGCGGTGAGCAGCGTCACCGGGCCCCTCGTCGTCAACTCGCGTACGTGATCGAGGAGTTCGGACGCCTCGGGCTCGGTGAGCTCCGCCTCGTACCGGCGGGCGAACTCCTCGTGGGAGCCTTCGCCCGCGTGGTACCAGCGGCGCAGTTCCGTGGACGGCGTGAGGCCCTTGGGCCACTCGTCGACGCGAGCCGCCTCCTTGGACACCCCGCGCGGCCACAGCCGGTCGACCAGCACCCGCACACCGTCCTGCGGCTCGGGCGGGTCGTAGACGCGACGTACGCGGACCTTCATTCTGGCCGTCCCAGGGTTGGCGGATCGTCTCGATCGTAGTCCCGGGACGTCCGAGGGCACCGCTCGGCTTGACCTGAATGAGGGGGAACACCGCGGCGTCCGGTCCTAGTCTGAGGACGTTTGATCACAGGCCACCCCCCAGGAGCGCACGTGACACACCCCCGCAGACGCACCACCGCCCTGCTGCGCCGCGAAGCCGTCGCCGCCACCGTCCCCGTCGCCGTGGCCGCGCTGCTCGCGGCGGCCGGCCCCGCCGCCGCGGCCGGCCCGACGGGCACGGCAGGCGTCGGCGACCCCTACTTCCCGCTCGCCGGCAACGGCGGCTATCACGTGGCCCACTACGACCTGAGCCTCCGTTACGACCCCGGCAGCCGCCACCTCGACGGCAAGGCGGTCCTCACCGCCCGCGCCACCCAGCGCCTGACCCGCTTCGATCTCGACTTCCAGGGGCTGAACGTCACCGGCCTGACGGTCGATCACGTCAAGGCCGCGTACCGCCGCCAGGGCCAGGAACTCGTCGTCACCCCCAAGCGCGCGCTGCGCAAGGGCGAGCGCTTCCGGATCACCGTCACCTACCGAGGCACCCCCGGCCCGGTGACCGACCCCGACGGGTCCCTGGACGGCTGGATCCCCACCGACGACGGCGCCTTCGTCGCCGGCGAGCCGCAGGGCGCCATGACCTGGTTCCCGGCGAACAACCACCCCCTCGACAAGTCCTCCTACGACTTCGCCATCACCGTCCCCGCCGGCCGCGCGGCCGTCGCCAACGGCGTCCTGGTCGGCCGGCGCACCGCGCACGGGAGGACCACCTACCGCTGGCGGCAGAAGGAGCCCATGGCCGCCTACCTCGCCACCGCGACCGTCGGGAAGTTCCAGGTCGAGCAGTACACCACCCGCGACGGACTCGAGGTCTACAACGCCGTCGACCCGCACGAGGCCGCGGCCGCCGCGCCGGTGCTGAAGAAACTGCCCTCCGTGCTGGAGTGGGAGAGCCGGCTGTTCGGGCCCTATCCGTTCCGCGCCGCCGGGGCGATCGTCGACCACGCCCCGAACGTCGGCTACGCCCTGGAGACCCAGACCAGGCCGGTGTACGACCGGGTGCCCTCCCTGAGCACCCTCGTCCACGAGAGCGCCCACCAGTGGTACGGCGACTCCGTCTCCCTCACCTCCTGGAAGGACATCTGGCTCAACGAGGGCTTCGCCACCTACGCCGAGTGGCTCTACGCCGAGCAGCACGGCGGCGACAGCGCCCAGAAGGCCTTCGACGACCTGTACGCCCTCCCGGCCACCGACGGACTGTGGGCCTTCCCGCCCGGCGACCCCGGCAGCGGCGCGAACATCTTCGGCACCCCGGTCTACGCCCGCGGCGCCATGACCCTGCACGTCCTGCGCACCACGGTCGGGGACCGCGCCTTCTTCCGCATCCTGCGTGGCTGGGCTGCCGCGCACCGCAACGGCAACGGCACCACGGCCCAGTTCGAACGCCTCGCGGAACGGACGTCCGGCAAGGACCTCGGCCCCCTGTTCCGGACCTGGCTGTACGGCCGGGGCAAGCCCGCAAGGCCGTAGCCGGCGAACAGGTCCCGCAACCTGACGAGTTCCACACACCTGTCGGCGAGAGTCGACCCATGATCGCCAACCCGCTCCGGCGGCCCCTGCCCCGCCCCGGTGCCGTACTGCTCGCCGCGTCCCTGCTGCTCACCGGGTGCGGCGGCACCGCGTCCTCCGACGGAGCCGGGGCCGACGGCGCGCCCGCCGCTCCCGCCGCGGCGAGCGCCGCGCCGAGCACCCCCGCACCCGCGGCCGCCGCCCGGACCGTGCCGCAGCGGATACCGGGCCTCGGGCCGAGGACCTGGTCCCAGGTGCCGGGCGACGCACGGCAGGCGGTCGTGGTGACCGGCGCCGGGAAGAACTCCCCGCTCTCCACCGTCGTCCTCTACCGGCGCACCGCGACCGGCTGGCAGGCCGGCGAGCGCTGGCCGGCGCACAACGCCCTGCGCGGCTGGAGCGACCACCACATGGGCGGCGACCTGCGCTCGCCCATCGGCGTATACGGCCTCACCGACGCCGGCGGCCTGCTGCCCGACCCCGGCACGAAACTCCCCTACGACCACGGCAGGGGTTTCCGCTCGCCCGGCACCGGATTCGAGGGCGAGTCGCTGGAAGGCTCCTTCGACTACGTCGTCGCCATCGACTACAACCGCACGCCCGGTGTCTCCCCGCTCGACTGGACCCGCCCGCTCGGCGCGGGTCGCGGCGGCGGGATCTGGTTCCACGTCGACCACGGCGGCCCCACCCACGGATGCGTGAGCATCGCCGAGCGCCACATGAGGGAACTGCTGCGCACCCTCGACCCCGCCCTGCACCCCGTGACCGTCATGGGCGACCATGCCTCTCTGGCACGCTGAAGAGGGGGCAGTCGCGTGTGCGCTCATGTACTGGTGGCCGAGGACGACGCGATGCAGGCCGAGCTCATCCGCCGCTCGCTGCTCGCGGAGGGCCACACCGCCACCGTCGTGCACGACGGCTCGGCCGCACTGGAGGCGGTGCGGCGGGACCGGCCGGACCTCGTCGTCCTCGACCTCATGCTGCCGGTCGTCGACGGGTTCGGGGTGTGCCGGGTGCTGCGGCAGGACGACGACGACATCCCGGTGCTGATGCTGACCGCCCGCGCCGCCGAGGACGACCTCCTGCTCGGCCTCGAACTCGGCGCCGACGACTACATGACCAAGCCGTACAGCCCACGCGAGCTGATGGCCCGCATCCGCACCGTCCTGCGGCGCAGCGGTCGGGCCGGCGCCGACCGACGGGACGGACCGGTCGTGCGGGCCGCGGGGCTCGCCGTCGACCCGGAGCGGCACGAGGTGCGTTGCGAGGGCGAGCCGGTGGAATGCACACCGGCCGAGTTCCAGATCCTGCTGGCGATGACCGCCGAACCCGAACGGGTCTTCTCCCGGCGGCAGTTGCTCCAGTGCACCCGCGGGTTCGACCGCTCCTCCACCGAACGCGCCGTCGACGTGCACATCATGAACCTGCGTCGCAAGATCGAGGCCGACCCGCGCAAGCCCGTGCGGCTGCTCACCGTGTTCGGCGTCGGCTACAAGCTGAGCGGCGGCCGGCCGTGAACCGCGCCCGGATACCGCTGCGCAAACGCCTGCTCGTCCGGCTGCTGAGCGCCTCCGTCCTCATCGCCGTGTGCTCGGTGGCCGCGACCGCCTGGCTGGCGGTGACCACCACCACCCGCGCACTGCGGGAGGAACAGGGCCAGGCGCTCGCCGACGACATGGACATCCTCGCCCGGCTCAGCGGCTACGCGGCCACCCACCCCGAGTGGACCGGCGTCCAGGACACGGTGCGTGAGCTGTCCGCGGTCACCGGCAGACGCATCGCCCTCACCACGACCGACCGCACCCCCCTCGCCGACTCGGCGCCACGGGGCACGTCCCTGCCGCCGCGCGCCGCCGCCACCGTCGACCCGCTGCGCACCGACACGTACACCGAGCGCGGCGCCCAGCTCAACGGCACCGACCCGCGGGCGGTGGGCCCCTATCGCCTCACCTCCGGAGAACGCGCCGAGCTCGACGCCGCCGCCCACGCACGGCAGGCGTGCTTCGCCCGGTACGACATCGAGAAGACCGTGACCCGGACCCCGAGCGGCCGCCCGGTGCTCGAGGACGCCGACGGCACGACCTCGTCCGGCTATGTGCCCGACGAATGCGCGGACGGCCGGCTCAACACCCCGATGCCCACCGAGGAGAAGGCGCTGACCACGCTCCAGGGGCTCGCGGCCGGCTGCCTGACCCGCGCGGGCCTCGATCCCGGGACGCCGCTGTTCCTCGGCCTGGGCACGCCCGGCGCCGGCGGCCGGGACGCGACCCCCGGGCCCGTCTTCGGCAAGGCGCGCGGCGCCAAGGCGATGCGGGCGGGGCAGACCTGCCTCGAGGAAAGCCGCCGAGTCCAGCTCGACCCGTACGTGGCACCGGTCGCCGAACTGTTCCTGGGAGGCGGGAACACCGGCGCCCAGCCCCGCTGGGACATGTCGCCGGCCAACAAGGCGAAGGTCGTCGGTGCGGCCGGGCTGGTGCTGGCCGTCACCGTCGCGGTGAGCGCCCTGGTCGCCACCCGTCTCGTCCGCCCCCTGCGGGCCCTGACGGAGGCCGCGCAGCAGCCGCCGGACCGACACGCACGGGTTCCCGTCACGACGCGGGACGAGACCGGCATCCTCGCGGAGGCGTTCAACGACCTGGCCGAACGCAGGGAACGGCTGGAGGCGCAGCGCAAGGCCTTCGTCGCGGACGTCGCCCACGAACTGCGCAGCCCGCTCACCAACATCCGGGGCTGGCTGGAGGTCACCCGCGACGGTCTCGTCGAACCCGACGCCGAACTGCTCGGCGCGCTGCACGAGGAGGCACTGGTCCTGCAGCGGGTCATCGACGACCTGCGCGATCTCGCCGCCGCCGACGCCGGGACCCTCCTCCTGCACCGTGAACCGGTGTCCGCCGACGATCTGCTCGCCCAGGTCGCCGCCGCGCACCGGGTGGCCGCCGACACCGCCGGGGTCGCTCTGCGCACCGAGACCGACGACGCCGTCTGGCTGGACGCCGACCCGGTGCGGCTGCGGCAGGTCCTCGGCAACCTCGTGACCAACGCCGTGCGCCACACCCCGGCGGACGGCACGGTCACACTGACCGCCCGCGGGGAAGGCGACCGGGTCGTGATGGAGGTCGCCGACACCGGCACGGGCATCGCCCCCGGGGATCTGCCGCACGTCTTCGAGCGGTTCTGGCGGGCGGAGAAGTCGCGGAGCCGGCGCACCGGCGGCAGCGGGCTGGGTCTGCCGATCGTCCGCCAGCTGACGGACGCCCACGGGGGCACGGTCGCGGCGGCCAGCATCCCCGGCGAGGGCAGCGTGTTCACCCTGCGGCTTCCCGCCGCACCGCCGCCGGGAGACGGCTGAGTCCTCAAGGCCCGGCCGCTCGGACCGCGTTCGCGGTCACGAACTGCGCCGTGCCTTGAGGCGCCGCTTGAGGGCGCGGCGTTCCGTCTCGCTCGTGCCGCCCCACACTCCGAGCGTCTGATCCGTCTCCATGGCCCACTCCAGGCACGCCTCCTGCACGGGGCAGCGCCGGCAGACCGACTTCGCCTGCTCCTCCTGCATCAGTGCCGGGCCCGAGGTTCCGATCGGGAAGAAGAGGTCCGGGTCCTCGCGGCGGCACGCGGCGTGCTGTCGCCAGTCGTCCATCGAAGTCACCTGCGATCTCGTCGTCTGTGTCTTGCCGGATGGGTTGCTCACGTTCGGGTCACCGGCGAGACGGAAGTGAAACAGGGCGCGCCCCGAAAGGCGTTCACTGTTCCCGTAGCCCCCACGGCGAGCCGTACTCCGTCAGCAGGTCGAGGAACGGGCGGGCCGGGAACGCCTCGGGCCCGAGGACGCCCGCACCCGACCAGGCGCCCGTCGCGAGCAGTTCGAGGGCGACGACCGGGTTGACCGCCGTCTGCCACACCACGGCCTGGCTGCCGTACTCGGCCATCGACCACTGGTTGTCGACCACGTGGTACAGGTACACCTCGCGGGGCGCCCCGCCCTTGACGCCGCGCACCCAGGTGCCCGCGCAGGTCTTGCCGTGCATGAGCTCGCCCAGCGTCGCGGGATCGGGCAGACAGGCGGCGACCACGTCCCGGGGCGAGACGTGAACCGGTCCCTGCGCGCTCGGCACCGGCACCGGCGTGGTGCCGTCCAGTCCCAGGCGGTGCAGCGTCCTGAGCGTCTCGACGAACTCCGCGCCGAGGCCGTACTTGAAGGTGACCCGGTCCGCCTTCACCCAGCGCGGTACGAGCAGCACCTCCTCGTGCTCCACGTTGACGCACTCCACCGGCCCGATGCCCTCGGGGAAGTCGAACATCTCGGGCTCGCTGAAGGGCGCGGTGGTGAACCAGCCGCGGTCGGCCTCGTAGACGACCGGCGGGTTCAGGCACTCCTCGATCGTGGTCCAGATGCTGAAGGAGGGGGCGAAGTCGTAGCCCTCGACGGTGAGGTTCGCGCCGTCGCGGATGCCGATCTCCTCGATCTCGTCGAAGAGCTCGTCCGCGGCGTACCGGGCGAAGACGTCCGAGAGGCCCGGCTCGACGCCCATGCCGACCAGTGCCAGGGCGCCGGCGGCGGCCCAGTCGTCGGCCTCGGCGAACTGGGCGTCGCCGAGCTTGACGCCGCATTCCTGGTGCGGCCGTTCCGGGTGCGGGCGGGACAGCGACATCGCCATGTCGACGTAGGTGGCGCCGGCCGTGCGTGCCGCGCCGAAGAGCGGCATCACGAACCGCGGGTCCGTGGCGTTCAGCAGGACGTCGCAGCGGTGACGGGCGAGCAGGGCGGCCACGGCCGCCTCGTCGGCGGCGTCGATCCGCTCGGCGACGAACCGGCGGTCGCCGTCCAGAGCGGCGACGGCGGCCGCGGCACGGGCGGGGTCGTAGTCGGCGACCACCATCGCCTCGAAGAACGGACGGCGGGCGGCGATGCGGGTGACGGCGGTGCCCACACCGCCGGCGCCAACGAGCAGGACGCGCATGAGAAGAACTCCCTCGGCTCAACCTGAGAACGACGTGTGCGAAGCGGGGCCCAGCACCGATACAACGCCTGGGGCTCGCGTAAGGTCAATGGCGTTGGCATAAGGATGAAGCCCGGGGTCGAGGGCACGACGGCGACAGGCCGGAGGGAGCGTGCGGGACGTATGGCCAAGCAGGTCGTGCCCGAGGAGAAGCGACGCAGACGCCGGCCCACCAGGAGCGGCACGGTGCTGTCCGAGCGGCTGATCGTCGAGGCGGCGCTGCGGCTGCTGCGCGAGCACGGCAGCGCCGGACTGACCGCCCGCCGCCTCGGCCTCGCCCTCGACTGCGATCCCAGCACCCTCTACCGGTACTTCCGGGGCATGGACGAACTCACCCTGGCCATCGGCGACGCGCTCATCGGCGAGGCGCTGCGCGGCTGGCGGCGGACGGGGGAGTGGCGGGCCGATCTGCACGCCGTCGGCGTGCGCATCCACGCCGCCTATGTCGCGCATCCGCAGGCCGCCCAGCTCACCGCGAGCCGGGTGACCGGCCGGGCCAACGAACTCGCCGCCGACGAGGCCGTGCTGGACGTGCTGCGCACGGCCGGCTTCCCGCTGCCGGAGACCGTGCGGATCTACCACGCCTTCATCGACCAGACCCTGGCCTTCGCCGCCCTGGACGCCGCGGCCCTGGCGTTGCCGCGGGCCGCGCAGCGCGCCGACGAGGGCATGTGGCGCTCGACCTACGCCCGTCTGCCCGCCGAGACCCACCCGCGGATCGCCGAGGCGGCCGCGTTGCTGTCGACCCGCATGGTGACGAGCGCCTACCCGACGGCACTCGAGATGCTGCTGGACAGCGCGCAGACCCGGCTGGCGGCCCTGCACGAGAACCGTTCCGCCGCACCCTGAGGGCCCGCCGTACCGTCGGGCCTGCCGCGTCCGAGGGGCCGACGCCCCATGGGCGGCGGCCCGCCCAAGGATTGGCCCGGCCGGCCACCCGTGCCCGGCCCGCCACCCTTGCGAGGCCGGCTTCTCCTGCGCCGCCCGTCGGCCGCCGGCTAGCGCTGTGGTGGGTCCCGGCGCGGAGGATGCAGGGCCTCGGCCGCCGTCGCCGCCACCGCGTCCGAGACCGCGGCCAGCGCGGGCGAGTCGAGCCGCCACCGCTGCCAGTACAGGGGGACGTCGAGGGGCCTGCGCGGGGCGAGGGAGAGCAGTCGGCCGGCCCGCAGCGGCGCCTCGGCCTGTGCTTCGGGGACCATGCCCCAGCCGAAGCCCGCGACGACCGATGTCACGAAGCCCTCCGAGGTCGGCACGGCGTGGCGCAGGGCGCTCGCGCCGCCCGCCCCACGGCGCAGACCGCGCACGAAGGCGTCCTGGAGGTCGTCGCTGCGGTCCAGCGTCATCACGGGCGCCCGGGGGAGGGTCTCGCGAAGCGGGCCCTCGGCGAGATGGCGGGCCGCGAACTCCGGGCTCGCGGCGGCCAGATAGCGCATCGTGCCCAGTGCGCGCACGGAGCAGCCCGTCACCGCGTCGGGCGACGAGGTCACCGCCGCCATCACCAGTCCCTCGCGCAGCAGTTCCGCCGTGCGCGTCTCGTCCTCGCGGTGGAGTTCGAAACAGAGCGGCGGCTCCTGCGGCACCCGGGAAAGGGCGGGCAGGAACCAGGTGGCGAGGGAGTCGGCGTTCACCGCGACCGTCACCCGGGTGGGCTCGCCCTCCGCGCTCATGCCCAGCTCGGACCGCGTGTCGCGCTCCAGCCGGGCCAGTTGGCGGGCGAACCGCACGACGATCTCCCCGGACTCCGTCGCCCGCACCGGCTTGGTGCGCAGCAGCAGCACCCGGCCGGTGCGCTGCTCCAGGGCCTTGACCCGCTGACTGACCGCCGACGGCGTCACGTGCAGCGCGGCGGCGGCTGCGTCGAAGGTGCCCTCGTCCACCACGGCGAGCAGTGTCCGTACCTGGTCGAGGGGCAGGTCCGTCATCACGTCGTCGTCATCACGTCGTCATCACGGGAACTAATGATACGTAAGAATCTTTAGCTGTACGCGGAGATTTCGCTTCCCTAGCGTGGACGGCATGTCCCACGCCCTCGCCGCCGCGACCGCCGGGTTCGGCACCGGTCTCTCGCTCATCGTCGCCATCGGAGCCCAGAACGCCTTCGTCCTGCGCCAGGGGATCCGACGGGAGGCCGTCGTCGCCGTCGTCGGGATCTGCGCCCTCTCGGACGCCCTGCTCATCGCGCTCGGCGTGGGCGGGGTGGGCGCGTTGGTGACCGCCTGGCCGGGCGTGCTGACCGCGGTCGCCTGGATCGGCGGCCTGTTCCTGCTCGGATACGGGGCGCTGGCGGCCCGGCGGGTGTTCCGGCCGTCGGGCGCGCTGGTGACCGGGGGCGACCCGGTGGGCTCCCGCCGGCGTGCGGTCCTCACCTGCCTGGCGATGACCTGGCTCAACCCGCACGTCTACCTCGACACCGTGTTCCTGCTCGGTTCCGTCGCCGCCGACCGCGGCCCGCTGCGCTGGACCTTCGGCCTCGGCGCCGCGCTCGCCAGCGTGTGCTGGTTCGCCGCACTGGGCTTCGGGGCCCGGCTGCTCGGCCGCTTCCTGTCCCGGCCCTCGGCCTGGCGCGTCCTGGACGGCCTGGTCGCCGCCACGATGATCGTCCTCGGCGTGACGCTCGTCGCGGGGGCCTGAGCCGCCCGTAACCCCGCGCCGGGGCGGACCCGCGCAGGCCGGCCGAGGGGCGCGGACGGTGGGCAGTCGGACGAGGGCCCTCGTCCGACTGTCGAGATCTTCTGTCCGAAGGGCGGCGGAACTCGCGTAGGTGCTGGGATAGTGACCCCGGACCAGAAAGATGTACCGAGCAACCAGGAATCGCGTGGACACGAGCGAGAGCAGCGCCGCACCCGAGGCCGAGGAGGCCGACCCGAGCCCACGGGGCGGTGCCCGGCGCGGCTGGCGACGCTGGACGATGGACACCCGGCCGCTGCGCCGACCGGCCTACCGGCGGCTGTGGTCCTCCACCGTCGTCACGGCGGTGGGCAGTCAGCTCACCGCCGTCGCCGTGCCCAAGCAGATCTACGACCTCACCGGATCCTCCGCCTGGGTCGGTTACGCGAGCCTGGCCGGACTGGCGCCGATGGTGCTGTTCGCACTGTGGGGCGGCGCGGTCGCCGACACCGTCGACCGGCGCAAGCTGCTGCTGGTCACCAACGGCGGCATCGCCGTCACGTCGGTGCTGTTCTGGCTCCAGGCGGCGGCGGGCCTCGGCTCGGTGGCCGTGCTGATGGTGCTGCTCGCCACCCAGCAGGCGTTCTTCGGCCTGAACGCGCCGGCCCGCAACGCCTCCATCGCCCGGCTGGTCCCGGCCGGCGAACTGGCAGCCGCCAACGCCCTCGGGTCGACCGTCATGCAGACCGGTCTGGTCGCGGGCCCGCTGCTGGCCGGTGCGCTGATCCCCGTCATCGGCCTGCCGGAGCTGTACCTCCTCGACGCCGTCGCGCTCTGCGTCACCCTGTGGGCCGTGGTCCGTCTGCCCGCGCTGCCGCCGACGGCGACCGCGACGGTCCGGCGCGCGGGCATCCGGGAGATCGCGGAGGGTTTCCGCTACATCGCCCGGCACAAGGTGCTGCTGCTGTCCTTCCTCGCCGACGTCATCGCCATGGTCTTCGGCATGCCCCGCGCCCTGTTCCCGCAGCTCGCCGCCGAGACCTTCGCCCGCTACGGCGAGGGCCTCGCCCTGGGCCTGCTGTTCGCGGCGATCCCCATCGGAGCGGTGGCGGGCGGACTGCTGTCCGGCACCTTCTCCCGGGCGCGACGGCACGGCTGGATGGTCATCGGGGCGGTGGTCGCGTGGGGCGCGGCGATCGCCTGTTTCGGGCTCAGCGGCAGTCTGTGGCTCGCCGTGCTGTTCCTGGCCTGCGCGGGTGTCGCCGACATGGTCTCCATGGTGTTCCGCGGGGCGATCCTGCTGTCCGCGGCCACCGACGAGATGCGCGGCCGTATGCAGGGAGTGTTCACGGTGGTGGTGGCGGGCGGCCCGCGCCTGGCCGACGTTCTGCACGGCACCGCGGGGGCCGCCTTCGGGCCCCGCGCGGCCGTGACGGGCGGGGGACTGCTGGTGGTCGTGGCGATGCTGGGCCTGGCGGCGGCGGTCCCCGCACTGCGCCGCTACCGCATCTGACCCGGGGCCCGGGCGCGGGTCGCCACGAGGGTGCGGCGGACGCCGGGTGAGGGCCCGAAGACGCGGGTGGCTCGCGGAGGCCGGTCGGTCGTGGACGCCGGCCTGCCGCTCCATCGCCGTCGGGCACATGCCGTCGCCGCGCTCGTCGGCGCCGGGCGCTACAGCACTCCGCGCCGGTGCGTCCCGTACTGCTCCATGAGCTTGCCCCGGGTCATCTCCAGCCGGTGCGCGAGGATCTCGGCCACGATGCGCACCAGCGTCAGGCCGAGCGCGGGGTCCTCCTCGCAGAGCTTGAGCACCGGCTGCGCCTCGAACTCGTAGGCGCGCACGGGGCTGAACGCCTCCGCGCCGAAGTCCCACCGGTACGGCGGGAACAGCCACGACCATCCCAGCAGGTCGCCGGAGCCGAGGCCGGCCACGGTCACCCGGCGCAGCGAGGTCACCTGCTGGACGAGCGAGACCGCGCCGGAGCGCAGGATCCAGAAGCGGTCGGCCGTGCCCCCCGCCTCGAAGATCCGGGCGTCCTCCGGGAAGGAGACCTCACGGGCCAGGGCCATCAGGCGCTGGCGCTGGGGCGGAGGGAGGGCGGTCAGCAACTTGGTCGCTCTGGTCATGGCGCGGGCCTCTCGCCGGCGATCGACTGGGGTGCTTGCCTTCTCCCATTTCAGCCGCTCGGGACGCCCGGGGCACCTCGGCGGACGGAACTTTCCGCGTGCGGGCAGAGAAAAGCCCTGGCTGGACGGGGGAAGCCAGCCAGGGCGGTACAGGCGTGGGGCGCGGAGGAGAAGTGAGTCGACCCCGACCACCACGTGTGTATGAACGGTAAACCATTCGCAGGTATTTGGCACACCAAAAACCCGGTTGCGTGACCTGTTTCACCTCATCTGCCGTCCGGAGGGCCTCACTTGACGTAGTCCGGGCACTGGTCCGCACTGATGCCGGCCGGGTCAGGGCCCCTCCGCCGAGCGGCCCGGGGTCACGATTTCGTCCAGCACCCTGAGGACGGCCTCGTAGGCGATCCCCCGCGTGCGGGCGTCGCGCGCCGCGTTCGCAGCGTCGGCGTCGGCGTCCGCGAGATCCGCGTCGCGGGCCCGCCAGGCCCGCACCTCCTCCTGTGCGCAGGTCCTGGCCCGCTGGATGCGGCGCAGCAGTTCGTCCGAGTCCACGACATCCATCATGTACGCCGTCTACCCCGGCAGAGGTGGACGATTGCTCCCCGGCCGGGAGGTTTGGCCGTGGGCGGGGCGGCCAGCCGGAGAGAAGAGGGACCGCGCGACGCGGTCCGGCGCAGGCTGGACCCGGCCAGGGGAGCGAAGGGATGCGTAGAAACGACTCCACTGATTCCGTGGACACGCCGGGCGACCCGTCCCGGTGCGGGGAGCACGAGCGATGCCGACCCGCCGACGTCCGCAACGCCGTGCGGCGGGCGGTGGCCGGCCGATGCGGGGCCACCGGACGCCCGTACGACGAGGAAGGCCTCTGCGACGCGCTGCTCGTCGCCTCGGAGCTCTCCACCAACGCCATCCTCCACGGGGGCGGCATGACGGGATTCGACGTCGAACTGGACGGCCGGACCGTGCTGGTCTCCGTCAGCGATCGCAGCGACCGGCTGCCCGTCGCCGTCGATCCGTACGACGAACACGGACGGCGCCGTGCGGGCGGCCGCGGCTGGCCGATCGTCTGCGGGCTGGCGCACGACGTCCGGGTGGCCGGTCTTCCCTCCGGCGGTAAGCGCGTCACCGCCGTCGTGCCGGTGTTCTGACCCGTGCGCCGGGCCTCTGCGGGCACGCCCCGGAAATTCCGTGAGCGGGTTTCGGGCAAGCGGAGTTTGCGCCCCCGGGGGCAGGGCAGAAGGAGGTTCGTGCTTCGGACCGGAGGCGCGCCGTCGGGAGCGGTATGTCCGCCCCGGGGCGCCCCGTGCGCCCCGGGTGGCAGGAGCCCTCTCGTCGTCTGTCCCTGAAATGACCGTTCAGGAGCGAATCCGCATGCCTATCGACATGTCGACAAGCCGTCACGACGTCACGGCTTCCACCCCTGCTCAGCCCAGTTCCCGGCCCACCGCGCAGACCACTGCCCAGCTGCGCCGCACCCACGACGACGCGCCCGACACGGCAAGCCGGTTCGCCCGGCTCGCCGCACTGGCGGACGGGCCGGAACGGGACGCCCTGCGCGACGACCTCGTCACCGCGTGGCTGCCCATGGCCCACCGCATCGCGGGCCGGTTCCGCGACCGCGGGGAGGCGACCGAGGATCTGCGCCAGGTGGCGGCCCTCGGCCTGGTGAAGGCCGTCGACCGCTTCGACCCCGAGCGCGGCGCCTTCGAGAGCTACGCCGTGCCCACCATCACCGGCGAGATCAAGCGCCACTTCCGTGACCGAATGTGGGCCCTGCGCGTGCCCCGCCGTGTGCAGGAGCTGCGCAACAAGGTGCGCGTCGCCCGCCGGGAACTGGCCCAGGCTCCGGGCGCCCCCGAGCCCTCGGTCGCCGACGTCGCCGCGCACACGGGTCTCACCGAGGACGAGGTCGCGGCCGGTCTGGAGGCTCTGGAGAGCTTCAGCACGCTTTCGCTGGACGCCGAGCTCCCGGCCGGCGACGACGGGTACAGCCTCGCCGACACGCTCGGCGCCGCCGACTCCTCCTTCGACACCGTGGTGGACCGCGAGTCCGCCAAGGAGGGTCTGCGGCGGCTGCCGGAACGCGAACGGGCCATCCTGTACATGCGTTTCTTCGAGGACATGACGCAGAGCAGGATCGCCGACCAGCTGGGCATCTCCCAGATGCACGTCTCCCGGCTCATCAGCCGCAGCTGTGAGCGGGTGCGCCAGGAGGCGCTGCGTTGACACAGCAGGACACCCATCCCTTCACCACCGGGTCCGTACCGAAGGACGGAGAGAAGAGACCCATGCTGATGCCCCATCCTGCCGTTCTGCGCAAACTCGTCGACGAGTACGAGGCGTTGAGGGAGTCCGGCGCGGGCGACCGGCATCCGCAGGCCCGCGACCTCGCCTACACGCTGTGCGTGTCCACCGGCACCAGGGACGTGCGGCACGCCCTGGAGACGGCGCGCCAGTGGCTCGACGCGGCCTCGGCCGCCGACGCCGCCGGACGCCACACCGACGACGGCCCGCGGGTGTACGCCTGAGCGGCCGGGACGGGCAGGCGCACCACGGCAACGGCCGCGGTGCGCCTGCCTTTCTGTGCGCCCGCCCTCCTGCGCGCCTGTCCTCCTGTGCACCTGTCGGGGCCACGCAGGCCGGCGGGTGTGTACGGCCCGAGCCGGGGCATGCGGATCTCGCGAAGTTCGGGGAGGACCAGGGGAGGCCGGGATGAATGCGAGTGCATGGGCGCGCAACGGGCGCGCCGAGGCGGAGCGGGCGGCGCGGGGGTCGCTGACCAAGGGGGCGGCCCGGGCCGGGCTCGCCGCGCGCGGGGTGATCTATCTGCTGGTGGGCGTGATCGCCCTGCAGATCGCCTTCGGCGAGAGCGCACAGGAGGCCGACCGCCGCGGCGCCCTCGCCGAGATAGCGGAGAAGCCCTTCGGCGCCGTCCTGCTGTGGGCGCTGGGCGTCGGACTGGTGGGCATGGCGTTGTGGCGGCTGTCCGAGGCCGTCTTCGGCGGGGCCGGCGCCGACGGGCGCAGCGCCAAGAAGCGGCTGACCTCGCTCGCCCGGTGCGCCTTCTACTCCTTCGTCGCCTACTCCGTGCTGGAGTTCGCCGCCGGTTCGGGCGACGGGGGCGGTTCCAGCGACGAACAGTCCCGCGACGTCACCGCCCGGGTGCTCGGCCTTCCCGCCGGACAGTGGATCGTCGGCGCGGCCGGCGTCGGGATCGTCGGCGTGGGCCTGTGGATCGGGGCCCGCGCCGTCATGCGCTCCTACCGCAAACAGCTGCGGCTGGGGGAGATGTCCCCGGGTGCACGGCGCATGGTGGACGTCACCGGAGTGGGCGGCGGTGCGGCCCGCGGGCTGGTGTTCGCGGCCGCCGGGGCCTTCGCCGTCCGGGCCGCCGTGGACTACCGGCCCGACAAGGCCAAGGGGCTCGACGACACCCTGCGCTCCTTCGCCGGCACACCCGCGGGGCCGGCCCTGCTGGCCTGCGTCGCCGCCGGGCTCGTCCTCTTCGGACTCTTCTCTTTCTGCATGGCTCGCTGGCGCAAGGTCTGACGGCCGTCTGCCGGGGAACACGGACCAAATGAACGAAGCAGAGTTCCCGCGCGACGGACGGCCCGTGGACATGTATCTCGACCTGCTGCGCGTCCGCATGGACAGCGACGACTACCAGCTCCTGCTGGAGGTCGTCGCCCCGGCGCTGCGCGCCCTCGACGACCAGCGACCAGAAAGCATCGACTTCGCCCTCGACCCGCAGGAGACCCAGGACCTGCCGCAGGAGATCCGCGACGAGGCCGCTCTGGTCATCGCCACTGCGGTCACCGGCCGGCTGGACAACCAGCTGGTGGAGATCCAGGTGGACGGAACCGGCCCGGTCCGGGTGGTCACCGACGCGGTCACCGCGTCCGACCCGTCCCGGCTCGCCGAGATAGCCGGCTGCATCCAGCAGCGTCAGAAGGACACCGAGGCCCTGCGGGGCATCGCGGCGGCCAGCGGAATGCCCACCGACTTCTGAGCCCCGCCGGGCCTCCCCACCGCCCGCGGAAACCCCCGGCCGCGTCCGGGTCCGCTCCGGCCCGCTCTCACTTCGGCGCCGCAACCGGCGCCCCGAGCGGGCGGGCGAGGCCCACCACCGCCTCGTCCAGGCGCTGGAGATGCCGCAGCACCCGGTCGGTCACCCGCCCGTAGCGCGGTGTCCCCGGGACGCCAGGACTCAGCAGCGCGGCGACGCTCGGCCCGGCCAGCACCTCCGCCGTGCTCCGCTCGTCCGTGACGCGCGCGTCGATCGCCCCGATGTTGTGCAGGATGCGCGCACCGGCCCGGCGCAGCCGCGGATCCGCCGCTATCGACGGATGGGTGGGCAGCAGCTCCGCCGTGGCCGCCAGGGACCGGGCGTGGTAGGCGCAGGTCTCCAGCAGCGCGACGACGTAGCGGGCGGTGTCCCGCCGCGACCGCAGCGGGGTCACCGGGTGGGTCAGGGGCTGGGTGGCGGCCCGCAGATCGGCCAGGGCCTGGTCGAGGTCGCGGGCCTGCTCCAGCAGATCGGCCGGGGAAGCGCCGCTCAGCTGTTCCACGGCCGCCTCGGTGACCCCGCTCAGCCGCTCGAGCACGGTCGCCAGCAGTTCGTCGGTCCGGCGGTCCGTATGCACCGGCAGCACCAGCGCCGCCGCGACGATCCCGCAGGCCGCGCCCAGCGCCGTCTCCTCCACCCGCAGCACCAGCACGGACAGGCTGTAGGTGTGCAGCAGCGTGTACAGCACACCGAGCGCGGCGGTCACGAAGAACGACATCAGCGTGTACGACAGCGGCGCGGTGTAGAACATCGCGAACACGCACAGCAGCACCACCGCGAACGCCGTCCACGTGTGCTGGCCGACCAGGCCCGCCAGCACGATGCCGGCCACCACGCCGAGCACGGTGCCCAGCAGCCGCCGGTAGCCCTTGACCAGGATCTCCCCGGTGGAGGACGTGTTGATGAACACGATCCAGCAGGTCAGCACCGCCCAGTACCAGCGGTGCGCGGAGAGCAGCTCGCCGCCGATGATGGCCAGCGAGGACCCGACGGCGACCTGCACGGCGGCCCGGGTGGTCGGCCGCCGCAGCCCGGTGACCTCGGCCGCCGGGGTCTCGTCCTCCTCGGCGCCGTCGATCGCCGCGTCCTCCGCGTCCAGCTCCTCGCGGGAGCGGGCCGTCTCGGGGCTGTCGTCGGACTCGTCCTGCGGCCCGTCGAGGGCGATCCGCAGGCCCAGCACCGCACGCGCCGTCTCACCGATGCCCCGGAAGACGTCCTGCACCGGAGGCGGCGCCTGCGGCAGGTTCTCCTCCTCCCGGTAGTCGAGCAGCCGGTTGCGCACCTGCGACAACGCGGTGCCCGACCCCGCCTCGACGGGATGCCGCACCAGCAGCCGCAGGGCCCGCAGATCGCGGCGGAGGGTGCCGAGCGCCTCGTCCCGCACCGGGAGCCGGGTGGCCTCGGGGAGCGGCGCGCCGGGCAGGTGCAGGGTCAGGGTGTCGGCCCGCTCGGCGCTGCGGGCGGTGAGGAGGAGCAGCCCCAGCCGTTCGGCGGCGATCTCGGCGTCGGCGATCCGGCGCTGCACCAGACGGGCGACCGTCTCGTCGGGCGTGCCCTCCGCCAGCCGGCCCTGGATCATCATGGCCGTCTCGTGCAGCCGGGCGGTGCCCTCGCGCACCTGGCCTAGAGCCTTCTCCGCGTCGTCCCGGCCGGCGTCGAGCAGGTCCAGCTGGGCGTCCAGCAGCTGGGCGAGCCGCGCCCGGAAGGCCTGCCGCAGCCGTTCCAGAATGCCGGACGGGGTCTGCGGAACGAGCAGGAACCGGGCCGTCGCGCTGCACACGAAGGCCACCGCGACGACCCCCAGGTAGCCGGGCAGGGACGAGGTCCCGACCCCGACGAACAGGGCCATGAAGTAGACCTGGAAGCCGATCAGCCCGAGGGCGGTCCCCCGGTCGCCGAACCGGCGGCCGTAGACGGCGCAGAAGATCAGGGCGAGGAAGAAGAAGTCGCCGGCCACCGTGCGGGAGCCGAGCAGCGCCGCGAGCGACACCGAGGCGAGCGCCACGGGCAGCCCCAGCGCCAGGGTGACGGCCTGCCTGCCGCGCTGCTTCTCCCGGACGGCGAAGGTGGCGACCATCGAGGCGATGGCGCCCGCCACCAGATGCGAGACGTCCGCGCCCAGCAGGGAGAGCACGGCCAGCGTGAGGGCGATCGCGCCGACCGTCCGCAGCCCCGCCGCCAGACGCAGCAGCCCGGGATCGGATGCGGCGACCCGATCCCGCCACCGTGCGCCGAACGCCCGTGCCGCAGCCCTCACGCCGTCGTACTCTCCTGCCGTGCGGATGTCAGGCGGTATCCGGGCCGGTCCCCTCGACCCGCGCCCGTACCTGCTCGGGCGTCAGATAACTGTCCGTGTACTCGAAGTCCTTCAGTTTCGCGGTCCGGCGCGCCTGGAAACCGGTCCGCACGAAATCGTCGCCCGCGATCGCGTTCAGCGTCCAGTTGGTCAGGACCCGCGCCTTGGCGACCCCGGTGCGCAGCGCCGACCAGTGGTAGCCGCGCGCCACGGCCTGCGCGGGCAGCCCCCGCAGCGGGATGCCGAGCGGCTTGGAGACGGCGTCGGTGCCGCCGAGGTCGACGACCAGACCGAGGTCCTTGTGCACGTACGGCCGCATCGGCCGGCCCCGCAGCGTGGCGATGACGTTGTCGGCGACGACCTTGCCCTGCCGCATCGCATGCTGCGCGGTGGGCGGGCAGACCGCGCCCTCCTCGCCCTTGGCCCGGTCGGGCACGGCGGCGGCGTCCCCGAGCGCGAACACCCCGTCGTGCCCGGGCAGGTTCATCTCGGCCCCGACCACGAGCCGCCCGCGCTGCGTCTCCGCGCCGAGCGTCGCGATCAACGGGCTCGCCACGACCCCCGCCGTCCAGATGAGCGTCCGGGTCGGGATCACCCTCCCGTCGGTGAAGGTGACCTCCTCCGGGCCCGCCTTGGCGATCGAGACGCCCAGCGAGATGTCGATGCCGCGCTTGCGCAGCACCTCCTGGGCGCTGCGGCCCAGCTTGTCGCCGAGTTCCGGCATCAGCTTCGGGGCGATGTCGATGAGATGCCACTTGATCAGGCTCGGGTCCAGCCGTGGATAGCGTTTGACCGCGTTGTGCGTGAGCAGTTGCAGACAGGCGGCCGTCTCGGTGCCGGCGTAGCCGCCGCCGACGACCACGAACTGCAGCCGCGAGGCCCGCTCGGCGGGGTCGTTGCTGGCGTCGGCGAGGTCCAGCTGAGTGATGACGTGGTCGCGGATGTACGCGGCCTCCGCGAGGGTCTTCATCCCGAACGCGTGGTCGGTCAGCCCGGGGATGTCGAAGGTGCGGGTGACGCTGCCCGGAGCCAGCACGATGTAGTCGTACGGCTCGTTCACGATCTCGTCCGTGATGGTCCGGATGACGCAGACCTTCGACGCGAGGTCCACGCCGATGGCGCCGCCCGGGATGATGCGGGTGCGGTACTTCCTGCTGCGGCGCAGCGATACGGCGATCGACTGGGGCGTCAGCACGCCGGAGGCGACCTGCGGCAGCAGCGGCAGATAGAGCTGGTAGGCGAACGGTGTCACCAGGGTGACGTCGGCCTCCGCGGCGGAGAGTTCGCGTTCCAGTCGCCGAACGCACCCCACCCCCGCGAAGCCCGCGCCCACCACCAGGATCCTGGGTCGTGTCACGATGTCCATCCCTTTCTGCGGCTCCAGGCGGTCTGCCCCGACGTCATGCGCGTGCCCCGCCCCGGGCCGTTCGCACCTCATCGATACCACCGCGCCCGGACCGGTTCCGCCAGTCGGGCGAGGCATGCAGACGAACGTTTCTCCTGAGGTCAGCGTCGTACCCCCCGATGGACCTGTGTACGCCCCGGTGCTTCGGGTAGGCCGACGTACATGACAAATCCGGTGGTCCGAGAGCAGTGACGGCGGGGTACGCGGACAGCTCCGACGACGGGCGGTGGGCGAACCGCGGTCGGCAGGCGCGGCAGGTCGCCGACGCTGTGGAGAGCCTGGTTGCCTGCTGGCTGTCGGCGGCGGAGGAGGCCTCTCCCCGGCTGCCCGCCCGGCAGCTGCACGCCCTGCGAACGGTCCGGGGCCGCCCGGAGCTGAACCTGACGGCGCTGGCCGAGCACCTCGGCGTCGGCCTGCCCACCGCGAGCCGCCTCTGCGACCGGCTGGAGGTCGCGGGGCTGCTCGAGCGGACCGTGCAGCCGCACAACCGGCGTGAGGTGCAGCTCGTGCTGACCGCCTACGGCCACCGCGTCCTCGCGGACGTGGCCGAGCGCCGGGTCAGGCGGCTCACCTCGGTGTTCGAGGCCATGACACCGGCCCAGCGGGCCGCTCTCGAGCACGGACTGTTCGCCTTCCACCAGGCCCGCTCGGCGACGGGGCCACCGGCGTCCGGCCAGGGTCCCGCCGGTCCGGACGGCTGACCGCCCCGCTCAGGCCCCGCCGCGCCCGTCGCCGACCCGGCTGCCGACGCGGCCGGCGGTGCGGCCGTCGACCCGGGTGCCGACGTGGCCGTCAGCCTGGCCGTCGACCCGGCTGTCGATGTGGCTGTCGATGTGACACAGCAGCAGACAGACGTCGTCGTCGCGTTCGGAGTCGCTCAGCATCGGCTCCAGGATGCGCTCGGCCGCCCCGTCCAGGTCCGCGTCAAGCTCCTCGGCACGGAACCCGCCGAGCGCCGCCGCCAGCCGGTCGATCCCCGGGTCTATGCCCTGCGCCCGCCGCTCGACCAGGCCGTCGGTGTAGAGCGCCAGCGTGGAGCCGGGCTCCAGCGGCACCGTGTGATCGGCGATCTCCTGGTGCAGGGGGATGCCGAGCATCGCCCCCGGCTTGGCGTCCAGCGTGCGCACCCGCCCGTCCGGGCCGCGCAGCACGGGCGGCGGATGACCCGCGGCCGCCCACGTCAGCACGGGTTCGCCGGGTCTGAATCGGGCGATCACGGCGGTCGCGTACAAGTCGGGCTGGAGGTGGTGCAAAAAGGTGTGCAGCCGGGTCAGCAGCTCGCCGGGGCTGCCCCCGTCGACGGCGTAGGCGCGCAGCGCGGTGCGCAGCTGGCTCATCATCACCGCCGCATGCAGCCCGTGCCCGGTCACGTCGCCGATGACGGTGATCAGGCTGCCGTCGGGCTGCCGGAACGCGTCGTACCAGTCGCCGCCGATGTTCAGCCCGTACGTGGCCGGCAGATAGCGGGCCGCCAGTCGCAGCCCCGACGGGGCGGGCAGTTCCGTCAGCAGGGCGCGCTGGAGGGTCTCGGCGATGTCCCGGTTGTGCTCGAAGCGGCGGGCGTTGTCGAGCGCGCCGCCCGCCCGCCGGGTGAGCTCCACGAGCATGACGGCGTCGTCGGGGTCCCAGCGCTCGCCGGGCGGGGTGAGCGTCAACACGCCCAGCGGCGCGCGGCGCGTCGGCAGCGGCACGCACAGCAGGGGCCGGGTCGGATGCAGCGCCGACGCCGGCTGGTCGTCCACCCCGGGCAGACCGCCGGGGTGGGCGGCCGCGTACTGGGGCCTGCCGGTGCGGGCCGCGATCACCGCGGCCGCGGGGCGCGGAGCGGACGCCCCCCGCTCGTCCTCGGCGTCGAACAGCCACACGTCGACCGTGCGGGCGTACTCGGGCACCAGCAGCTCGGGCAGCCGCCGCACGATCTCCTCGTGGTTGAGGGAAGCCGTGAGCGCGGCGCTGGCGTCGGCCAGGAAGGTCAGCCTGCGGCGGGCGCTCTCCGCCTCCCGGCGCGCGGCGCGTTCCGCCGCGAAGGCCTCGCGCTCGGCCCGCCCGGCGGCGTCCAGGTCGGCGTGCAGCGCCAGGACGCCCTGGTTGGTCTGGTGCAGCTCCTCCCGGTGGAAGGCGACGAGCTGCTCCTGCTCGGCGAGCCTGTCCAGCACGAGCGCGGTGTCCTCGTCCGCGCCGAGCAGCGCCTCCGACAAGGCGGTGACGTCGCCCGCCACCGGATCGCAGACGGGGGCCGCGGCCCGCTCCGGGGAGGACACGGCGGACCGCCACGGCGATTCGTCGCCGGCGGGGGAGGCGGCGACCTCGACGTGCAGCGACCCCCGGGCCACGGTCAGCTCGAGCCGCCAGACGCCGCCCTTGGTCAGACACCGGCGCAGCCGCGCGCTGAGCGCGGCCGACAACCGGGTCCGCTCCAGCGGTGTGACGCCGTACGCGGCGGCCACCCGGGCCACGGCGATACGCGCGCGTGCCGCGTCGTCGACGGCCTCGATCCGCCAGCTGCGCTTCATGGACGGTCCGACGGGCTCGGGGACAGGACGGCGACGGCGGTGTCGTCCCGGACGGGGCGGGCGGAACTGCCAGCGTCGCGCACCGTGACGGCGGCCGTGAGCGCGGGGTCCGCGGCCAGCAGACGGGGGTCGGCGGGTGGCGCCCAGCGACTGGGCAGCCCGTCGCTGTGCAGCACGAGCAGCCGGTCCGCGGCCCAGTCGGCCTCCGTCTCCGGCAGGGTGGCGGGCCGGTGCACGCCGACTATGCCCGGCCGGGAGATCAGATGCCGCCAGGAGTCGCCCTCGCGCAGTCGCGCCCCGATGTTGCCGATGCCGGCGAAGCGCAGCCGCCCGGCGCGCAGGTCGAGCCGGGCCACCCCGACCGCCGCGCCCCGTGTGCCGCGCAGCGCGGCGTCCAGGCGGCGCAGCAGCTCGGCCGGCGGGAGGTGGGCGCTGCGCCGTGCCTCCGTCACCGCCGCGGTCGAGGCGCGGGCCGCCTCGGGGCCGTGTCCCAGGCCGTCGGCCATCATCAGTGTCACCAGGTCGCCGTCCCGCACGCAGGTCCAGGCGTCGCCGGAGCACTCGTCGCCCCGGAAGGGGATGTTGACCCCGCCGACCCGCACGGCGGCGGGGGAGTGCGGGGACGGGACGTCGGCCGCCTGCCGGCGGCCGGAGGAGGCCGCCGGGCCGCCGCCGATCCGGGCGAGTGCGACCGTCCCGCGGCCCGGGACGCTGTGCAGGTCGAAGTCGTCCGACAGCCGCCGGCAGGTGCCCAGCCCCGCTCCCAGCGAGCCCGCGGTGGAGAACCCGTCGCCGAGCGCGGCCGGGACGTCGGACATGCCCGGTCCGTGGTCCACGGCGACGATCTGCACCAGCAGGGCCTCGGAGCGTGCGCCCGGCGCGGCGACCGGCTCCACGAGCAACTGCCCGCCCCGCGCGTGCTTGAGCAGGTTCGTGGCCAGTTCGGTGGCGACCAGCGCCGCGTCGGCGGTGCGCGGCCCGTCCAGTCCCGCCAGCGCCGCCGCGCCCTCGGCGGCCACCCGGGCGTCGCGCACCCGTGTCGAGTCGTGCACCGGAACGTCCCACACGCGCGTCATCGGGGCTGCTCCTCACGCGGCCGGGGCGGCCGTGCCGCCCAGGACGTCACGGTGACCGTGGTGCCGGCCCCGGGCGCGCTGTCGATGGCGAAGTCGTGCACCAGCCGGCGCGCGCCGCCCAGTCCCATCCCCAGCCCCTCGCCGGAGGTGAAGCCGTCGCTCAGGGCCTGGTCCAGGTCGGCGATGCCCGGCCCGGCGTCGGTGAACGTCAGCCGCAGCCCGCGCGCCGCCCGTCCGTCGGACACCTCCTGGGCCGCCATCTCGCCGCCACCGCCGTAGACCAGCGTGTTGCGGGCCAGTTCGCTGGCCGCGGTGACCAGCTTGGTCTGCTCCACCAGGCCGAAGCCGAGCGCCGCCGCCGCCTGGCGCACATGCTGGCGCACCCACACCAGGTCCAGGTCCGAGCGGATCGGCAGGCGGGCGTCGACGCCCGCGGACGTCTCGCTCACCGAGGCTCCCGGAGCGGGCCGTCCGGCGACGCCGCGAGCAGTTCCATGGCGGCCTCGGTGCTCAGCGCCGTCCGCAGTCCGGGCAGCGTCAGCCCCAGCTCCACCAGCGTGATCGCCACCGCGGGACGCATGCCGGCCACCACGGTCCGGGCCGCGAGCAGCCGTGCGCTCGCCGCGATCTCGGCCAGCACCCGCCCCAGGAAGGAGTCGACGATCTCCACGCCGGAGATGTCGATGACCACGCCGGTCACCCGGCTGCGGACGATCGACTCCGCGACGTCCTGCTGGAGCTGCTCCGCCGCTCCGTCGTGCAGGTCCCCCTGAAGGGTGATCAGCAGAACGTCGCCGAGCCGCAGCACCGGCACATGGGCGGTGCCCGCGCGGGAGGGGTCGTGGTTCACCGGGTACCCGCACCGCCGGACCCGGCGGGCACGATGCCGGCGCCCAGCCGGTGGAGGGCGTACGCCAGGGCGTCGGCGAGGCTCGACCGGGTGACCACGGGCAGGTCCAGGCCGAGGTGCACGATCGTCTGCGCGATGGCGGGCCGGATGCCCGAGACGACGCACTCCGCCCCCATCAGCCGGACGGCGGCGACGGTCTTCATCAGGTGCTGCGCGACCAGCGAGTCGACGGTCGGCACCCCGGTGATGTCCAGGATCGCGAACCGCGCCTGCTGGTCGACGACCGACTCCAGCAGCGTCTCCATCACGACCTGGCTGCGCGCACTGTCGAGCGTCCCGATCAGCGGCACGGCGACGATGCCGTCCCACAGCCGGATGACGGGCGTGGCGACCTCCATCAGCTGCAGCTGCTGCCGGTCGATGAGGGCCTGGCCCTCGGTCAGCGAGGTCTCCATGACCACCAGCCGCAGGGTGCCCATCAGCGCGGTCAGGGTCGTCGCGCATTCCCTGACATGCTCGGCGGACGCCTCCGGCAGGTCGGTGACCAGGAGGTTCACCACGGGCGTGCGCAGGGCGTCCACCTCGCGGGAGATCTGTGCGCTGCTGAGACCGGCGCGCGCCCGGGCGGCCGCCATCCGGGCCAACTGCTCGCGCACCGACGTGAATCCGGCGCTGTCGGTGTCCTCCATCCGCTCCGAGAGGGCCACCTGGGCGAGCGCGTCGACGACGGCGCGGCCCGCTTCCACCGCCTCGTCCCGCGAGACCGTGAACACGACGCGGAACAGGGGCTCGTCGGCCCAGCGCTGGGCGATCTGCTCGCGGCGACGGCGCAGGAACGCCCCCACCTCGTCCGCGGGCGCCGCCCGCTCGGCCGGCTCCGCCGCCGTCTCGTCTTCCGGCATCTCTTTCACTCCTCGTCCGCGTGGTGCCGCTGCGGTCCCGACGGTGACGGCGGGACCGGGCCGTGCCCCTCGCCGGGCGACGGCTGTGAGCCGGGGCGGCCGGACGGCGACGGGGACGGCTGGCCGAACCAGTCGAGACACACGACCAGCGCGTCGTCGTCCGGCTCGGGTCTGCCCCGGTGGGTGGTCAGCGCGCGCAGCACCGCGCCCGGCACGTCCGCCGCCGGCAGCAGGGCCGCCGACGCCACCGCCCGGGCGAGCGCCTGCTCGCCGTACGCCTCGCCGCCCGGCGCGACGACGGCGTGCACGCCGTCGCTGACGAACAGCAGCCGGTCGCCGGGCAGCAGGGTGAGCTCCTGAGCCACGTAGTCGGTCTCCTCGAACATGCCCAGCGGGAGCTGGGCGTCCAGGTCCACCCGGGTCAGCGCCCGGTCGCGCACCAGCAGCAGGTGCGGCGAGCCCGCGTCGACGACCTGCAGACGCCCGGTGGACAGCTCGATGTCCACCAGGAGCACCGACAGGTGGGCCTCGCCCCCGTAGTGGGCGTGGATGGCCTGGTCCGCCAGGGCCGCCTGGTCCGCGATCGGGACGCCGGCCCGGCGCGCGTTGCGCAGCGCGTTGATGCCGAGACTGGTCAGCAGCGACGCCTCGATGCCCTCGCCCATCCCGTCGGTGACGCACACCGTCAGGTGGTCGTCGTCGGCCGCCCAGTCGAAGTTGTCGCCGAACACGGCGTAGGCGGGCTGCAGTTGGGCGCCCAACGCGTACTCGTCCCGGGCACAGGACCGGGCCGGGAGCAACTGCCACTGGATCTCGGCCGCCAGGGTCAGCCGGTCCGTGCGGCGCGCACGCCGGTACGCGTCGGTGTCGCGCTCGGCGACGAGGATCTCGTGGCCCAGCAGCTGCGCCGTCTCGGTGAGCTCGGTGAGCCGCTCCCGGGCCTGCGTCCCGGGCAGCGTGACCGACAGGACGCCCAGCCGGTCGCCGCGCACGGTCACCGGCAGGTGTGCGAGGACGAGCCCGTCGCCGAGCTCCTCGACATGGGGTTCCTGGGCGCCGAAGGCGCGGCCGGGCGCGCTGCCGTGCACGGCGGCCGGCGCCGGGACGCTCGTTTCCCGCGCGCCGCCGAACGGCACGGGCAGCAGCACCGTCAGTCCGTAGTCGGCCAGCCGGAGTTCGACCGCTTCCGCCGCGTAGTGGGCGCGCAGCACCTCGCGCAGCGCGTCGGGCAGCCGGTGGGGTGCCGCGGAGCGCAGGGCGCGTCCCGCGGCGACGAGTCTGTTCACGCGGCCGGTCCCGTCGTCGCCCCACGTCGGGTGCGGGCTGACAGTCGCCTCGATCCCTGCGAGAGTGTCACCGTGATGTCCTCCTCCTCGCGTCCGCAGCCCGACCAGGTGGCGCGTGTGACCTCACAGGCGTCCGAGCTGCTGGAAGTCCTGTGGGGTCGCGCCTCCACGGCGCCGGTCTCCGCGTCCCAGCTGCGCGTGCTGTTCATCCTGGAGCACCACGAAGGCATCAACCTGCGCACGCTCGCCGACTCCCTCGGGTCCACGCCGCCGTCCACCAGCCGTCTCTGCGACCGGCTCCAGGCCGTGGGCTTCGTCGAACGCCGGACCGCCGCCGGCAGCCGCCGGGAGCTGGAACTGTTCCTGAGCCGTCGCGGGCGCGCGTTCCTGGCCGACCTCAGGTCCCGTCGGGAAGCGGCGCTGGGGGACGTGCTGGAGCAGATGCCGGCGGTGCAGCGCAGCGCCCTGCTGAGGGGGCTGGAGGCGTTCTGCGCGGCCGCGGCCTCGCAGATCCACGACTCCGACGCCGCTGACGCCCGTACCGCCTGACGGTGTCCCCGCGTGCTCGGGTTCGCCCACAGGCACATCGGTGATCCCTTCCGCATCTGTCCTGCTCACTCTCTTGCCTCGTGCGGACAGTTGTCAAATGACAACTGTCGGGCGGCAGTCGTCCGCACCTGCGCTTTCTCCCGGGAACCGGCGGCGGGCCCGCGTGACCGGCGGGCGGCGGCCGTCGGTCGGCGTCAGCCGGCCGGGGTCTGCGGCCCTTGCTGACGGTCGATGAGCTCCAGGGCCTCGTCCGCCTTCTCCGATATGGGCACCGTGATGCTGACCCCGGTCAGCTCCAGCACCCGGCGCACGGCCGGCCTCGGATCGATCACGTGGACGCTGCCCGGCAGGTTCCGTGCCTCCTGGTAGACCCGCAGGATGATGTTCATCCCGGACGAGTCCATGAACGGGACCCCGGAGAGGTCGATCAGGAAGTGCCGTCGTCCGTGATGGAGCTGGTTGGCCAGATGGGCCTGGAACTCGGTCGCGGTGTCGAGATCCAGATGGCCCTCGACCGTGACCAGAGCGACGTCCTCACGAGGCAGCGTGACCTCGACGGACAGGGGGTTCTGGGCGATGGACACGTGTTCCTCCGAAAGCTGGCGGTCGAGGGCGTCTACCCCGGCAGGCGACTTGGATGCGCCGGGGCGGCGGGCCGGGACGGGCGGGCGCGGGAAAGTTCCCCATCGTCCTGTCCTGCCCCTTTCCACCTGCGGATCCCCGGCCTGTCGGTGCGCACAGCCGGATACCCCCTGACCGCTGCCTCATGCATCGCCCCCGCACACCCGTCACCGCGGGAGTCCTACCGCAGACGGATGCCCACGATGCACGTGTCGTCGTCCGTGTCGGACCTGCTGTAGGTGAGCAGCCGGTCCAGCTGCTGGTCCAGGGTCGGCGGCACGGTGCGGGCCTGGACCAGCAACTGCGTCAGCGACTCCTCCACCGACCGGTCGCGCCGCTCGATGAGGCCGTCCGTGTACATCAGCAGGGTGTCGTCCGCGGCCAGCTGGACCTCCTCCTCCTCGTACACCGTCTCCGGCACGGCGCCCAGCAGCATCCCCCGCAGCAGGGGCAGCGGCGCCGCGTGTGCGTCCCGCACCAGCACCGGCGGCAGATGACCTGCCCTGGCCCAGCGCAGGGTGTGCCGGGCGGGGTCGTACAGGCCGCACACCGCCGTGGCCGTGATCGAGCCCGTCAGATGGTGCGCGACGATGTTCAGCCACGACAGCAGCTGCCCCGGCCCCGCCCCGGTCACCGCGAGCCCGCGCAGCGCGTTGCGCAGCACCACCATGCTGGTGGCCGCCTCGATGCCGTGCCCGGCCACGTCGCCCACGCACAGCATCACCAGGCCGGAGGGCAGCACGACGGCGTCGTACCAGTCGCCCCCCACCAGGTGTTCCTCCTCGGCCGGCCGATAGCGGACGGCCACCTGGAGGCCGGGGGCCTCCAGCGGGGCCCGGGTGGGCGGCATGATGGCGTGCTGCAGCTGCAGCGCCAGCCGGCTGCGCTCGCTCGCCTGCTGCTCGGTCTGCGCCAGCTGGTCGCGGGTGGCGGCCAGCGCCACCTCCGTCCAGTGCTGCGACGAGATGTCCTGATAGGCCCCGCGGACGGCCACCAGCCGACCGTCGGTGTCCAGCACCGGCTCGGCGACGATCCGCATGTGCCGGGTCACCCCGTCCGGCCGTTGCAGCCGGAAGGCGGCGGAGGCCGGACGTCGGCGGTGCAGCAGCGTGCGCAGCAGGCGGCCGACGATCACCGCGTCGTCGGGGTGCGTGTGCGCCGACAGTTCTTCCAGCCGCACCGGAGGGCTCGACAGCGGCCGCCCGTACAGAGCGAAGAGCTGCCCGTTCCAGGTGGTCTCGCCGGTGAGCAGATCCTCCTCGAAACCGCCGATGCGGCCGAGGCGCTGGGCGTTCTGCAACAGGCTCGCCAACCGCGCCGCCTCGTCCTCGATCCGCCAGATCAGCAGCACGCACGCGCCGTGCCGGCTGATGCTGAGGTCCGCGACGGCCGCCAGCGGCACCTCGCCGACCAGCGCGGTCAGACTCATCCGGCGGGCCCGGAACGGCTCGCCCGTGGCGTGCACGCGCTCGATGCGCTGGAAGAGGTCACCGCCGCCGGCGGCCATCGGATAGGCCTCCAGCAGCAGCGCGCCGTTGATCACGGCCCGGGGCCGCCCCGCCGGATCGAGGAAGCGGTCGTTGACGTGCTGGATGCGGAAGTCGAGGAGCTTGCCCCCGGCGTCGACGTGCGGCACCAGGACCAGAGCGGGGTCGTGCAGGCCGTCCGTCAGGTCCATCAGCTCCGACGCGTCCGGCAGCACGACCGGCTGCCGCCCGGACGCGCCCACGTGCACGTACGACTGGAGCGTGTGCGCGCACAGCTCCGCCAGCGCCTCCACCTGGCGCATCACCTGGGGCGGCTGCGGGGGCAGCGGGGCCGGCCAGGCGATCTCCAGAATCCCGTGCACGCGTCCCGCGGTCGCGGCGGGCACCGCGACCCGCCCTCCGCCCGGATGCAGCTGACGCCCCACGGTGGGCAGGCCCGTCCCGCCGAGCGACCCGATCCACTGGGTCGACCCCTCGGCTAGGGCGTGCCGGGCCACGGTCGCCACGTCCGGCGGCACGTACCGCCAGCGCTCGGCCTCCCCGGGGGAGAACCCCGCGCTGCCCGCCAGCGTCAGCGAACCGTCGGAGCCCACCGCCCAGATCGCCACCGCCACCGCGCCCAGCGGCCCCAGCGCGTGCTGGAGCAGGGAGTCGGCGACCGCCTGGGTGTCGTGCGCCGCCGCCAGCGCTCCGCTCTCCGCGGCCCGCAGCCGCACGGCGGCCGACCGCTCCGCCGGATCCTCCGTGCCCGCGACGCCGGCCAGGAAGGCCTCGGTGACCTCGGACACCCGGTCCTTGGCCGCCTGGTTGATGACGTCGACCGCGAACTCCAGCGGTGTCGTCCCGGCCTGCTCGGCGAGATCCGACAGCTGCTGCGCCGCCTCGGCCGGTCCGCAGCCGAGGCGCTCCACCAGGATGCCCTTGGCGAGTTCGACCAGGGCCCGCCCGTCCGCCTCGGCCTGCGCCGCCCGCACCTCCCGGCGCAGCCGGTCCACGGTGGCGGCGAGCCGGCCCACCGGCGAGGGCGCGGCGCCCTCCGCCCGGCCGTCCGCCTCCGGCGGGCCCGCGTCCTCCCCGGACGCGAGCCGGTTCCCGGCCTGCGGGGCAGGGCTCCCCGGCGCGGCGGCCGGTACGGGCAGAGACGGGACGTCGCCGGGTTCTGTCGGCTGGGCGGGAATGGTCACGGTGTGCGGACTCCTCGGCTGGGAACGCCTGGGCGCGGGTGGGGCAGGACGTCCTCAGACGGTCAGCCAGCGTCGGACGCAGGCCATGAGGTCATGGGTGTCGACGGGCTTGGTGACGTAGTCGCTGGCCCCTGAGGCGAGGCTCTTCTCCCGGTCTCCCGGCATCGCCTTGGCGGTCACCGCGACGATCGGCAGCTCGGCGTACTCGGGCATGCGGCGGATCTCGGCCGTGGCCGTGTACCCGTCCATCTCCGGCATCATCACGTCCATCAGCACCAGCGCGATCTCCGGGTTGTTGCGCAGCGTGTCGATCCCCTCACGGCCGTTCTCGGCGTGCAGCACCCGGACCCCGTGCAGCTCCAGAATCCCGCTGAGCGCGAACAGGTTGCGCGCGTCGTCGTCGACGACGAGGACCGTGCGGCCCACCACGGCGTCGTCGACCGGCGGCGGCCCCTCGGGCTGCGGGTCGTCCGGGCGCACCAGGGCCAGCACGTCCCCCGGCTGCTCGGCGGAGAGATGCAGGGTGATGCGCTCGCGCAGCTCGTCCAGGCTGGACAGGAACTCCATCGGCTTGCCCGCCGCACGGGACTGCAGGCTCCGCTCCTGGGCGAGGTCCGCGCGGTGCCCGCTGTGCACGAGCACCGGCACACCGGTCAGCGCCGAGTCGTCGTGCAGGGCCTCCAGGAACCGGGACGCCTCCGCGTCGGGCATGCCCAGTTCCAGGACGACGCAGTGGCAGGGCTCCGCCGCCAGCGCGCCCGCCGCCTCGTGCGCCCCGACCGCGGTGACGATGTCCACGGGAGCCGCCGACGTGCCGTCCTCCCGGCCGCGCGCCATGTCCGCCACGACGGACTCGGCCACCAGGGTCAGCAGGCCGCGGGGCCGCTCCTCCACCACCAGCAGCCGGCGCGGACGCCGCCCGGGAGGACCGAGCGCCACCGGCACGCCCGGGGCGCCGACCGGGATCGCCGAGGGCGACTCGCCGGGATCCCGCTCCACCGGCCGGCCCCCGTCGATGACCTCCTTGAAGTCCCGTCGCGCCACCGGCAGATAGAGCGTGAACGTGCTGCCGCGCCCCGGCGTGCTGTCGACCGTGACCGCACCGCCGAGCAGATGGGCGATCTCCCGGGTGATGGACAGACCGAGGCCCGTGCCGCCGTACTTGCGGCTGGTGGTGCCGTCCGCCTGCTGGAAGGCGCCGAAGATCGTCTCCAGCTGCTGCTCCGGGATGCCGATGCCGGTGTCCTTCACCCGGAACGCCACCACCGTGCCGCCGCGCACCACTCCGCTCGGCACCTCGTCGTCGGAGGCCGGCTCGATGCGCAGCTCCACACCGCCCTGCTCGGTGAACTTCACCGCGTTGGACAGCAGGTTGCGCAGCACCTGCCGCAGTCGCGAGTCGTCGGTCAGCAGGTCGGCCGGGGCGCCGGCGGCCGTGTCGATGGTGAACTCGAGGCTCTTCTGCGACGTCATCGGCCGGAACGTGGCCTCGACGTACTCGATGAGCTGCCGCAGGGAGACCCGCTCCGGCGAGACGTCCATCTTGCCGGCCTCGACCTTCGACAGGTCCAGGATGTCGTTGATCAGCTGCAGCAGGTCCGATCCGGCCGAGTGGATGATCCCCGCGTACTCGACCTGCTTCGGAGTGAGGTTGCGCGAGGGGTTCTGGGCCAGCAACTGGGCCAGGATGAGCAGACTGTTGAGCGGGGTGCGCAGTTCGTGGCTCATGTTCGCCAGGAACTCCGACTTGTACTTCGAGGCCAGGGACAGCTGCTGCGCCCGCGCCTCGAGCTCCTGCCGGGCCTGCTCGATCTGCAGGTTCTTCGCCTCGATGTCGCGGTTCTGCGCCACCAGCAGCGAGGCCTTCTCCTCCAGTTCGGCGTTGGAGTGCTGCAGCTCCTCCTGCTGGGACTGCAACTCGGCGGAGCGGGCCTGCAGTTCGGCGGTGAGCCGCTGCGACTCGTCGAGCAGCTCGTCGGTGCGGGCGTTCGCCACGATGGTGTTGACGTTGACGCCGATGGTCACCCGCAGCTGCTCCAGGAAGTCCACGTGCGTCTGCGTGAAGGCGGTGACCGACGCCAGTTCGATCACGCCGAGCACCTGCCCCTCGAAGACGATGGGCAGCAGGAGCAGGGCGCTGGGCTCGATCTCGCCGAGGCCCGAGGAGACGGTGACGTAGCCGGGCGGCAGCTCGTCCACGGTGATGGTGCGGCGACTGCGGGCGGCCTGCCCCACGAGGGAGCGGCCGAAGGGGATACGGGTGGGACGGGTGTCGTCGGCGGGGTAGCCGTAGGCGCCCACGAGCCGCAGCTCGGGCCCTTCGGGGCCCTCCTCGGCGAGGTGGAAGGCGCCGAACTGCGCGGACACCAGCGGCACCAGCTCGTCCATGATCAGCTCGGCGACCACGGGCAGGTCGCGGTGGCCCTGCATCAGGCCGGAGATGCGCGCCAGGTTGGTCTTGAGCCAGTCCTGTTCCTGGTTGGCCCGGGTGGTCTCGCGCAGGGACTCCACCATCGAGTTGATGTTGTCCTTGAGGTCGGCGACCTCGCCGGACGCCACCACGGTGATCGACCGGGTCAGATCGCCCTCGGCGACGGCACTGGTGACCTCGGCGATCGCCCGGACCTGCCGTGTCAGGTTGCCGGCCAGTTCGTTGACGTTCTCCGTGAGGCGCTTCCACGTGCCCGAGACGCCCTCCACCTCGGCCTGGCCGCCGAGGCGTCCTTCGGTGCCGACCTCGCGGGCGACGCGGGTGACCTCGTCGGCGAACGCGGAGAGCTGGTCGACCATGGTGTTGATGGTCGTCTTGAGCTCGAGGATCTCGCCGCGGGCGTCGACGTCGATCTTCTTCGACAGGTCGCCGCGGGCCACCGCCGTGGTCACCAGCGCGATGTTGCGGACCTGGCCGGTGAGGTTGTTGGCCATCGAGTTGACGTTGTCGGTGAGGTCCTTCCAGGTGCCGGCCACGTTCGGCACCTGTGCCTGACCGCCGAGGCGTCCCTCCGTGCCGACCTCGCGGGCGACGCGGGTGACCTCGTCGGCGAACGCGGACAGCGTGTCCACCATGGTGTTGATGACGTCGGCGAGGGCCGCGACCTCGCCCTTGGCCTCGACGGTGATCTTCTGCGACAGGTCGCCGCGGGCCACGGCGGTGGCGACCTGGGCGATGGAGCGCACCTGGCCCGTCAGGTTCGACGCCATCACGTTGACGTTGTCGGTGAGGTCCTTCCAGGTGCCGGACACCCCGCGGACCGTCGCCTGGCCGCCCAGGTTGCCCGCCGTGCCGACCTCGCGGGCGACGCGGGTGACCTCGTCGGCGAACGCGGAGAGCTGGTCGACCATCGTGTTGATGGTGTTCTTGAGTTCCAGGATCTCGCCGCGGGCGTCGACGGTGATCTTCTGGGAGAGATCGCCCTTGGCGACCGCGGTCGTCACCTGGGCGACGTTGCGGACCTGGTTGGTGAGGTTTCCGGCCATGAAGTTGACCGAATCGGTGAGGTCCCGCCAGACCCCGGCGACCCCGG
Organism: Streptomyces sp. SAS_272; assembly: GCF_052543235.1. Taxonomy (NCBI): domain Bacteria; kingdom Bacillati; phylum Actinomycetota; class Actinomycetes; order Kitasatosporales; family Streptomycetaceae; genus Streptomyces; species Streptomyces sp. SAS_272. Next base: position 61,530 of record NZ_JBMNDR010000049.1, read on the forward strand.
GCACCTGGGCCTGGCCGCCGAGGCGTCCTTCGGTGCCGACCTCGCGGGCGACGCGGGTGACCTCGTCGGCGAACGCGGAGAGCTGGTCGACCATCGTGTTGACGGTCTCCTTCAGCTGCAGGATCTCGCCACGGGCCGGCACGTCGATCTTCTGGGAGAGATCGCCCTTCGCGACCGCCGTCGCCACCTGGGCGATGTCCCGCACCTGGGTGGTGAGGTTGCCCGCCATGGCGTTCACGGAGTCCGTCAGATCGGCCCACGTCCCGGACACCCCGGGCACCTCGGCCTGACCGCCGAGGGTGCCCTCGGTGCCGACCTCGCGGGCCACCCGGGTCACCTCGGAGGTGAAGACGGACAGCTGGTCGACCATGCCGTTGAAGACGGTGGCGATGTCGCCCATGAGGCCGTCGCCGTCGGTGGGCAACCGGGTGCCGAAGTCCCCGTCCCGTACGGCCGTCAGGCCGGCCAGGAGCTGGCGAAGCTCGTGGTCGCCGGGAACCGTGTCCGGCGACTCGGTCGCGTTGCTGGTCATGCGTACCCTCGTTCCGCTCCCCAGGAGCCCCCGGGCGGGGACTCGGAACCGGGCCGCCCGGGTGAGCGGCCCCGCATGTCGCGCCTGTGTTTCCGCAGTTCACGGAAGTGTGCGATGAGAGAAATCCGCCGCAGGCTAACCCACGGAAGCGGGCGGAAACAAAGCCTCGCATCACGTCGCGCACACAGGAAATCCCGATGCCGCACACGATGCATACATGGCGGAGAGGCGGGTACACGAGACAGTTTCGCCCGGGACGGCGTCCTCGCCGTCCCGGGCGATCCCGGTGGTCCCCGGGCCCGGCTCCCCGGGCCCGCTTCAGGCGATCTCGGCCCCCAGCAGCCCGGTGCGCAGCTTCTGCACCATGCGGCTGATCAACCGCGACACGTGCATCTGCGAGATGCCGAGCTCCCGGCCGATCTCCGCCTGTGTGCGCTCCTCGACGAACCGCAGATGGATGATCCGCCGTTCCCTGTCGTCCAGCTCCGCGATGAGCGGCGCCAGCGAGTGGAAGTCCTCCACCAGTTCCAGGGCCGGTTCCTCCGTGCCGAGGAAGTCGGCCAGCACCGACTCGCCGTCCACGCCGCCGTCGAAGGTCAGGGCCGCGTCCAGGGAGGCGGACGTGTAGCAGTTGGCGGCCTTGCGCGCCTCGATGACCTCCTCCTCGGACAGCGACATCAGCTGGGACAGCTCGCGCGTCGTGGGCATCCGGCCCAGCCGCGTCTGCAACTCCTCCGTCGCCTTCGCCAGTTCGACCCGGGCCTCCTGGAGGCGGCGCGGCACGTGCACCGCCCAGCTCGTGTCGCGGAAGAAGCGCTTGATCTCACCGACGATGTAGGGAACGGCGAACGACGTGAACTCGACCTCACGGGTCAGCTCGAACCGGTCGATGGCCTTGATCAGCCCGATCGTGCCGACCTGGACGATGTCCTCCATCGCGCCGCCCCGGCCCCGGAAGCGGGAGGCCGCGTACCGCACGAGCGACAGGTTCATCTCGATCAGGGTGTTGCGCACGTACTGGTACTCGTGGGTGCCTTCCTCCACGACCGCCAGCCGGTCGAAGAAGCGGCGCGAGAGCTCCCGGGCGTCGCGCGGGCTCACCTGGGCCGGCATGTCGATGAACGGAACGCCCTCGCACGGGTCGTCGGCGCCCGCACGCTCTGCCGTGGCCGTCGCTGCCTCTGCCGTCACGGCGTCCATGCCGTTCGCTCCGTTCGTCGGGGTGGTCGATGACGGGGTGCGTCTGCCCCCGATTCCGCCGCGCATGCCGAGAGGATGCGCACATTCGCCCGAGCGGCCGGCGCCGTCCGCCGGGGCCGGCCCGCAGGCGGGCCGCCATGCCCCCGAATGCGGCCGCGACGGCAGGGTAGCCGCTGCTCTGGAACGCGAGAAGGGAGCAGCGTGACCATCGACGGAATCTGGTCGTACACGCCGGGCAGCGGGCATGTCGAGGGACAGGATCTGACCGGCTACGCCGTCACGACGGCCGACGGCACTCTCGGGCACGTGGAACGCGAGGCGGACCCGCACGGCATGCGGCACCTGGTCGTCGACACGGGAGTATGGGTGTTCGGCAGGAGCGCCGTCGTCCCGGTCGGCGTGGTGAGCGGGGTCGACACCGAGGCCGGCCAGGTCTCCCTGGCCTGCACGGGGGACGAGGTCAAGGAGGCGCCCCGCTTCCACACCGACAGCGAGACGGCCGACCCCGGGTACCTCGCCGCCGTGGGCGACCACTACCGGCGGCAGGCGCCGCGGGGAACGGCGCCGGCGTGAGGAAGGAAGAAATCGCGCCCGCACGGCCGACGTTCGCGCAGGCGCAGGCGCAGGCGCAGGCGCAGGCGCAGGCGCAGGCGCCGGTGGGGACCGCTGCCGCCGCCCGGGCCCAGGCCCGGGCGGCGGTGGAGGCCCGCTGGGACGCCTCTGCAAGGCCGGCGCACGAGACGGACGTGATCGACCTGCTGCTGGTCGTCTCGGAGCTGGTGACCAACGCGCTGCGGCACGGCGGCGGACTGGCCGGGTTCGAGGCGGTGCCCGTCCCCGACGGGATCCGGCTGGCCGTGCGCGACCACAGCGACGAGGTCCCGTCCGGCGTGTGCGGTCACGCCCCGCCGCCGGCCGGAGGGGTCACCGGCGGCTACGGCTGGCCACTGGTGCTCCGTCTGGCCCGCGAGATCGCCATCGAGAAGGAGCCGGCGGGCGGAAAGACGATCAGGGTGTTCGTACCGGTCCGCACGGCCGGCGAGTCGTCCTGACGACCCACGGGGTTTCAGGGGGCCGCCTCACCAGGGCAGGAAGACGTGGACGTCCTTGCCCGCACCCCGGCCCGCCTCGTTCGGCACCACACTGACCTGACTGCAGAGCGTGTCCACCAGATACCAGCCGATTCCCCCGCCGCCGGTGTCGGGATGAAAGGGCCGCGGGGTGGGCGGCGTGCTGCTGGTGTCGTGCACCGTGACGTGCACCCCGTCGAACGTGCGCCGCAGATGCACCTCGAAGGGTCCCGGCGCGTACTGGACCGCGTTGGCCGCCAGCTCCGTGACGATGAGCACGATGTCGTGCCAGCACTCCGACGCCGTGGGCGGCGAGGCCCGGGCCAGCTCCCGAAGGAACTCCTCCGTGGCCAGACGCGCACCCGTCACGTCCTGCGGTTCACCTGTGAAGCGGGCCGTACGGCCCGGAATCGCCCAGGAGGACAATGCGTCATTACCCCGCGGTTCGGCTGCCATGTCGTCAGTGCGGCCCCGCAGCGTCCGGGGGCCGTCGTCCTTTCTCGTACGGCTCTCTGGCGTCGCCCTCTCTGGGTTCCCGAGGACGCCCAGGCTACGCGTCGGGATTCCCGCGGCATACGGCCCCGGGCACGGTACGGGCGGCGCGACCCTCCGGCCGCACGGCGTGGCCGCACGACGGGGCTCACCGGAAGACGTCGTCGGCGTCGTCCCAGCCGAGCACCTCCTCCTGCGGGCTCTGCCGGGGCAGCCGGGCCCGCGCCTGGTACATCGCCTCGATCTCCGCCGCGTAGTGCGCCACGATCGAGTCACGGCGCAGCTTCATGGAGGGCGTCAGCAGCCCGTTGGCCTGGTCGAACGCCTGCGGCAGGATGCGGAACGCCCGGATCGACTCCGAGCGCGACACCGAGCTGTTGGCGGCGGCCACGGCCCGTCCGATCTCCTCGCGCAGGGCGTTCTCCTCGCGTGCCTCCCGGCTCTGCGGGTCGCCGTGCAACGCCAGACTTCCCCGCCAGTGCGCCAGGAAATCCGGGTCCAGCGTGATCAGGGCGCCCACGCAGGGCCGGTTGTCGCCCACCACCACGGCCTGGTGGACCAGCGGATGCATGCGCAGCCGCTGCTCGAGCGCCGTCGGCGCCACGCTCTTGCCGCTGCTGGTGATGATGACGTCCTTCTTGCGGCCGGTGATGGTGAGGTAGCCGTCGGAGTCCAGGAAGCCGAGGTCGCCGGTGGCCAGCCAGCCGCTCGCCAGGGCGGCCCGCGTCGCGGCGTCGTCGTTGACGTAGCCCTGGAACACCGACGGGCCGCGCACCAGGATCTCCCCGTCGTTCGCCACCCGGATGTCGACGCCCGGCAGGGCCTGTCCGACGGTGCCCGACTTCTCCCGGCCGAGCGGCTGCATGGTGATCCCGCCGCCGGTCTCCGTCAGGCCGTACCCGTCGTGCACGTAGATGCCGATGCCCTCGTAGAACAGGGACAGGTCCCGGTGCAGCGGGGAGCCGCCCGACGTGGCCCGGTGGACCCGGCCGCCGAGCGCGGCCCGGAGTCTGCGGTACACCGTCCGTTCGAACAGGGCGTGCTGGAGCCGAAGGTCGAGGCCGGGCCCGGAGCCCCGGCCCAGCCGCTGCCGTTCGACGGCGGCCGCGAAGTCGCGGGCCGTCTCCGCCGCCCGTTCGAACAGGGCGCCGCGCCCCGCCTCCTGGGCCGCCCGCAGGAAGTTCTTGTAGATCTTCTCGAACACCGAGGGGACGGCGTACAGATACGTCGGCCGGAAGGTGCGCAGCGACTCCGCGAGCGCGTCCGCGCCTATGTCGGGCTGGTGGCCCATCACGATGCCGCCGCGCAGACACAGCCCCTGGATCATCAGCCCGTACACGTGGGAGAACGGCAGGAAGGCGAGCACGCTGGCCTGGCGGCCCGCGGGCGCGGCGGTGTGGCCCCAGCCGGCCAGCAGGGTGTCGCAGGGGCTGGCCAGGCTCCGGTGGCTCAGCGCGCAGCCCAGTGCCCGGCCCGAGGTGCCGGAGGTGTAGGCGATCACCGCGGTCGAGTCGGGCAGCACGATCCTGCGCAGCGAGTTCACCGTGGTGATGGACACCCGCTCGCCGCGCCGGGTGAGCTCGTCGAGGGCTCCGGCGTCCAGCTGCCACACGTGCCGCAACGCCGGCAGGGCCGCGCACACCGATCCGACGGTCATCACGCTCTGTTCGTCCTCGACGACCACGCCGACGCAGTCGGCGTCCCGCAGGATCCACTCGACCTGCTCGCGCGAGGACGTCGGATAGACGGGGACGACCTCGGCGCCCACCGCCCACAGGGCGTGGCACAGCACGGTCCACTCGTACCGGGTGCGCGCCATGATCGCGACGCGGTGCCCGGGGGAGATGCCGGACGCCACGAACCCCTTGGCCAGATCCACCACCTCGTCCCGCAGCTCGACGGCGGTCACCTCCTCCCAGGCGCCGAGGGCGGTGTCCGCACGGCGGGAGAGCACCGCGAGCGTCGGGGTACGGGCGGCGATGTCGAAGACGGTGTCGGCGAGGCCCCCGGTCAGGGGCGGGGCGGCTGGGGGAGCGAGAGCGAAGTCGCGCATGCGCTGCTCCTGACGTGTACGGGCTGTGACTCCGCCGACGGGAACCGTTATCGACGGTGGTCGAATCTAGCCCAGGTGAGACCGCTTGTGGCCTGGAACGAATAAGTAATCCGCGTTGATGATCTCGACCGGCCGACGCGCGGTCCGCCCGCCCGCACCGCCGCCGGAACTGCACCGTCCGGTCGCCCCTCCCGGACGCTCTCAGGCCTGTGTGTGGCGCACGCAGGCGGCGACGACCTCGCGCAGACTGCCCGTGCGCTCCCACACCTCGCGCTGGACCTGCGCGCCGTTGCCCCGCCGCAGCAGCCCGGCGCACGAAGCGCGGGCCCGCTCCAGGTCCCCTGCGTCCGCCAGCGCGTCCTCCACGTGTTCCAGCAGGGCCCCGACGACCGTCTCGGCGGGAGCGCGCCGCATGGTCGCCGGCTGCAGGAGGTCCCCCGTCAGCCCCGAGCGGGCCGCCTGCCAGCCGGCCATCCGCAGAAGGCTCACACTGTGGTCCACCGGCTCCCGGCCGGCCTCCAGGTCCCGGGCGGCCGTCTCGACGAGCCCGCGCACCAGCGTGGCGATCAGCACCGCGGTGTCCGCGTGCAGACAGACGTCCGACACGCGCACCTCCACCGTCGGATAACGCGCCGACAGCCGGGCGTCGAAATAGACCATCCCCTCGTCGAGGATCGTGCCCGTGGCCACCATGTCCGCCACCCGCCGGTGGTAGCGCTCCGCCGATCCGAACAGCTCGGTCGGGCCGGCCGACGGCCAGCGCTGCCACACCCGGCTGCGATAGCTGCTGTACCTCGAATCCCGGCCCTGCCAGAAGGGCGAGTTGGCGCTCAGGGCCATCAGTACCGACAGCCAGGGGCGGATGCGGTCGACGACCGCGACGCCCTCCTCGTCCGAGCCGACGGACACATGGACATGGCAGCCGCACACCATCTGCTCCTGCGTGGCGATGCCGAACTGCTCCGCCATCCACTGGTAGCGCCGGTTCATGCTGACCGAAGGGCGCACCGGCAGCGGTGACGTGGCCAGTGCCGCCACCGCGCAGCCCGCCGCCCGGGCGTGCCGGGCCGCCTCCCCCCGTATCCGCACGATCTCCGCGCCGAGCTCGTCCATCCCCGACTGGGGATGGGTGGCGAACTCGAGCATCTGGTTGTGCAGTTCCTTCTCGAAGACGTCGTCCTTGCCGTCCTCGCACCGCGCGGCGCGGGCGAGGACGGCGGCGGACAGCGCCTGCGGTTCGCCGGTCTCCGGGTCGACCAGGAGGAGTTCCTCCTCCACTCCCACGGTGCGCACGCGACGTCAGCCCTTCTCTGGTGGGTGGTACGCACCCGACTGCCCCGCCCGGCCCCGTTCACACGGACGACGGAGCCATCCAGACCGTCGCCAGCGGAGGAAGGGTCAGCCTGAGCTCACCGTCGCGCACGGCGACGGCGCCGGGCATTCCGACGCCGCTGCCGCCGTAACGCTCGGCGTCGGTGTTGAGCATCTCACGCCACGCCGGGACGTCGGCGGGGACCACGAGACGGTAGTCGTGGCGCACCACCGGCGAGAAGTTGCTGACGGCCAGGAGCGGCGCACCGTGCGCGTCGTGCCGAAGGAACGCGAAGACGTTGTCCTCCGCGGCGTCCCCCAGCACCCACCGGAAGCCGGCGGGGTCGGTGTCGCGCTCCCAGAGCGCGGGAGTGGCCCGGTACACGGCGTTGAGGTCGCGCACCAGGTCCTGCACGCCCCGGTGGTCGCCCGCCGACGCGTACGCGGCGTCGAGCAGCCACCACTCGGGTCCGTGTGCCTCGGACCACTCCGCGCCCTGCGCGAACTCCTGCCCCATGAAGAGCAGTTGCTTGCCCGGATGCGCCCACATGAAGCCCAGGTAGGCACGGTGGTCGGCGCGCCGCTGCCACCAGTCGCCCGGCATCTTGGAGACCAGCGCCTGCTTGCCGTGCACCACCTCGTCGTGCGAGATGGGCAGCACGTAGTTCTCGCTGTACGCGTACACCATCGAGAAGGTCATCTCGTTGTGGTGGTACTTGCGGTGCACCGGCTCCTTGGCGATGTACTGCAGCGAGTCGTGCATCCAGCCCATGTTCCACTTCAGCCCGAAGCCCAGGCCTCCGCTGTCCGTCGGCCGGGTCACGCCGTCCCAGGCGGTGGACTCCTCGGCGATCGTCACGACGCCCGGGTTGCGGCGGTACACCGTCGCGTTCATCTCCTGCAGGAACGCCATGGCGGCCAGGTCCTCGCGGCCGCCGAACACGTTCGGCGTCCACTGTCCGGAGTCGCGCGAGTAGTCCAGGTAGAGCATGGAGGCGACGGCGTCCACCCGCAGGCCGTCGATGTGGAACTCCTCGCACCAGTACGTGGCGTTCGCCACCAGGAAGTTGCGCACCTCGGTCCGGCCGAAGTCGAACTCGTACGTCCCCCAGTCCGGATGCTCGGCCTGACGGGAGTCGCCGGGCTCGTACAGCGGCTCCCCGTCGAACCGGCCGAGCGCCCAGTCGTCCTTCGGGAAGTGCGCCGGCACCCAGTCCACGATCACGCCGATGCCGGCCCGGTGCAGCGCGTCCACCAGGTACTTGAAGTCGTCCGGGGTGCCGAGGCGGGCCATGGGCGCGTAGAAGCCGGTGACCTGGTAGCCCCAGGAACCAGAGAACGGATGCTGCGCGACCGGCATCAGCTCCACATGCGTGAAGCCGAGGTCGCGTACATACGCGGGCAGCTCCTTGGCCAGCTCCCGGTACGTCAGGCCCGGCCGCCAGGACGGCAGATGGACCTCGTACACGGAGAACGGGGCGACGTGCACGGGAACGTCGCCCCGGTGCGCCATCCATTCCTCGTCCGACCACTCGTGGTGCGAGGCGTGCACGATCGAGGCGGTGTCCGGCGGCACCTCGGCGCGCCGGGCCATCGGGTCCGCCTTGAGGAACCGGTCGCCGTGGCGCGAGGTGATCTCGAACTTGTACCGGGCGCCCTCGCCGATCCCCGGCAGGAACAGCTCCCACACCCCGGACGAGCCGAGGGAGCGCATGGGGAAGGCCGTCCCGTCCCAGAAGCAGAAGTCCCCCGCGATCCGCACCCCCTGCGCGTTGGGCGCCCACACGGTGAACCGGGTGCCGAGCACACCCTGGTGGGCCATCGGCTCGGCGCCGAGCGCCTTCCACAGCTCCTCGTGCCGCCCCTCCCGGATCAGATGGAGATCGAGATCGCCCAGGGCCGGCAGGAACCGGTACGGATCGTCCACCTTGTGCTCGGTGCCCTCGTACGACACCAGCAGCGTGTACGCGGGCACGGCGTCGAGCGGCAGCACGACCGCGAAGAGGCCGTCGCCCTCCGAGACCAGCGGGGTGGGATCGCCGTCGATCACCACGCTCACGCCGTCGGCGAAGGGCCGCAGCGCCCGGAAGAGGACCCCGCCCGGCACCGGGTGCGCGCCGAGCAGCGCGTGCGGATCGTGGTGGGCGCCGGAGAGCAGCCGTCCGCGGTCGCCCGCGTCGAGCGCGGGCGCCGTACGCGGGCGGGGACCGGCCGACTCGGGCGGAGAGGTGTCACGCAGGGCCACAGGGGTCAGCCTCCTCGGACGGCGAGTCGTTCGATCGCCGCCATGGGTACGGGCAGCCAGTCGGGACGGTTACGGGCCTCGTACAGCACTTCGTACACGGCTCGGTCCGTCTCGTAGGCACGCAGCAGGGCATGTTTCTTACGGGGGTCCCAGCCCGCGCGGGCCGCATAGCCCGCGCAGTAGGCCTCCCGGCAACGCCGGGCCCACTCCGGCCGCCACGGGCGGCGCTGGCGGGCGGCGTAGTCGAAGGAGCGCAGCATTCCGGCGATGTCCCGGACCGGCGAGTGGGCGCTGCGCCGCTCGGCCAGCGGACGGGACGGTTCGCCCTCGAAGTCGATGACGAACCAGTCGCGTCCTGCGCGCAGGACCTGCCCGAGGTGCAGGTCGCCGTGGATGCGCTGGGCGGGCGGCCCAGCGTCGCACGCCGAGAGGGCGCCGAACGCGGTGATGAGACCCGGCACGAACGGCCGCAGCGCCGGCACGTGGTGCGCGGCCGCCTCCAGCCGTTCGGTCATCGCGGCCGCCGTGCGCCCGTCCTCCGCGTCCGGACCGGCCGGAAGGGCCGCGGCGAGGGCCAGATGGACGTCCGCAGTGGCCCGCCCCAGCTCCTCGGCCTCCGCCGTGAAGTCCTCGCCGCGGGAGAGCGCGCGCAGCGCCAGCGTCCAGCCGTCCGAGGCGTCCGGCAGGAACGGCTGCAGCACGCCGAGCGTCGCCTCCTGCGGATGGGTCGTGCGGAACCAGGCCACCGGGGCGGGCACCCGCCCGCACCCCTGCCCGGCCAGCGCGACCGGCACTTCCAGATCGGGGTTCACTCCGGGCTGGATGCGCCGGAAGATCTTCAGGATGAACGCGTCCCCGTACACCAGGGAGGTGTTGGACTGCTCGGCCTCCAGCAGGCGCGGGGCGAGCCCGGGGGGAAGCGACACGGACGGGTCCGACTCGAAGGACAGCGGGCCGAGCGTGCCGGGATGCCGCATCCGCTCCAGGAGAAGATGCGCCGACCGCGGGTCCTGGAGCGCGTCATGGACGGTCAGCCCGGCCAGCGGCCCCTCCTCCACCCTGCCGATCAGCGCCCGCCCCAGCCGCGGCGACAGATGCTCCTGGATGCCGAGGAGCAGCTGGTAGCAGTCGCCGGCCGGGGGAGTGCCCCCGGGCGTCGGGACGCCCGACTGGCCGGCGTGCACGAGCAGATGCAGACAGCCCGGGTACAGCTCGGTCATCGACAGCATGCGCAGGTCGGTGAGCGGGCGGTCCTTGCCGGCGAACCAGCGCTGCCGGGGCAGCCACTCGCGCAGCAGCTCGCCGAGCGGCCCCGCGGAGCGGACACCGCTCGCGGTGCCCGGGCGCAGGGAGGTCTTCGCGGTCTTCGTCACGGTGACCCATCCTTTCCTCGGCGCACGCTCACGGGCGGCGGCCGGTCCGGGACGCGGCTCTGGTGAGCCGGAACCAGTAGAAGCCGTGGCCGGCGAGGGTGAGCAGGTAGGGGAGTTCGCCGACGGGCGGGAAGCGGACGCCGCCGAAGAGCTCGACGGGGTAGCGGCCGTGGAAGCGGCTGAGGTCGAGTTCGGTGGGCTGGGCGAAGCGGGAGAAGTTGTGGACGCACAGGACGAGGTCGTCCTCGTGTTCGCGCAGGAAGGCGAGGACGGCGGGGTTGGAGGAGGGGAGTTCGGTGTAGGTGCCGAGGCCGAAGGCGGGG